>JAFUUM010000022.1 GCA_017477805.1 Lachnospiraceae bacterium | reverse complement strand
CCTTCTGTTTGTCTGTTACGGAAGCGTCCTGTTTTCGGCACCGTTTTACATTGATGAAGAATATTTTGTAAACCGTCCGGGTTTCATGTATTTTTTCCTGGAAGACGGACGGTTTTCCATGGCCCTCACAAGATGGGGACTGGGTTTTTCGGTTTACGAACCCTACTTTGAAGGTCTGATCTTTTTGGCCCTTGCGTTCTTTGTTTGCAGAGGCTTTGTATATCTTTTTAAGCAGGTGGATGAGAAGATCCCTGAGGGGATCCTGACCATCGCTTCCTGTCTGATGATGTGCTCCCTGATCTTTGCGGAACAGTTCCAGTTTCAGTTTCAGGCGGTAGCGCTGATGCTTGCCTTTCTGGCAGAGATCGCAGCAAACCTGCTGCTGATCCGGGGACTGCGGGAAGGTGTTTGGAAGTATGTGATGGCAGGGATCCCGCTTTTGATCTTTGCTTTCGGAACCTATCAGGTCATGGTAAACATCCAGCTGGCACTGTACTTTGCGGTGTTTATGCTGATGGAATACCGGAAAGAAGAGAACACCCTTCGCCGGACCTACATGATCACCGCCCAGTTCTTTGCGGCCTTTGTGATCTATGAGGTGCTGGTGAAACTGTTTTTCTCCGGCAGCATGGAGTATTTGAGCGACCAGATCATGTGGGGGCAGCAGCCCATCCTGGATACTTTCCGGACCATCCGGCTCTATATGAAAGTGATCCTGCTCCACGTGGATTTCTTTACCACCTGGGCTTATCCCACGGGACTTATCGTCTTTGCGGCAGGCGTTATCGCGGCCCTGATCCGGAAAAAGATCAGCGTCCTCGGAGTGATCGCGGCATTTGCCCTTGCAATATCGCCTTTTTTCCTGTTGTTTTTGATGGGAACACCGCCTACCTATCGCGGACAGCTGACCCTGCCTGCGGTGTGCGCCCTCATGTGGAGCGTTGGGGTTTTCCTGTTCGTGGAAGAAACGCTTGGGGAAAAGACCAGGAAAAAGAAAAGGCCGGTGTATATCGCGCTGCTGGTTATCGCATCCTGCCTGCTTTATCTGCAGACGGCTGAGATCCTCAGGCTTCACTATACCCGGGATGTGGTCCGGGAAGCGGACCGGATGGAGGCTGTGAAACTAACGCAGCGCATCGATGGGTTTGATGTAAATAAGCCCGTTGTTTTCGTGGGCTGTTTAAATGCGAAAAGAAATCCTTCCTGTTACACCTTTGAGGAAACGGGAAGTTATATGACCCTCTCCGTGTACGAGCTTCGGGGAAAGCTGGGAGAGGCGTCGGATTTCCACAACACCAGGACGATCCTGGGGTATCTGGAAAGCCTTGGATATCCGTATGTGGAACCCACCGCGCAGACCGCCGCGGATGCGGTCTTAAAGGCAGCGGATATGCCGGAGTGGCCGGCGGAAGGTTCCGTGCGGGAAGAGGAGGATTGTATCATCGTACGCCTTCAGGGCAATGCGGATACGGATTTTGGAAAATAAAAGTACAGGGGGGTACTTATGTTGTACGTCATCGCTTATGACATCGGTACGACAGGGGTGAAGTGCTGTCTGTTTTCCATCGATGAGGAAGAGATCCGGCTGGTGGGAGGTCATTATGCCACCTACAATCTCTACATCCTGGACAACGGCGGAGCCGAGCAGGATGCAGATGAATGGTGGGCAGCCATGATCGCCTGCACCAGAAATCTTCTGGACAAGACAAGCGTCACCGCGGATCAGATCGGCGGCATCGCCTTTTGTTCCCAGATGCAGGGTCTTGTCCTTGTGGACGAAGAGGGAAATGCTCTGCGTCGTCCCATGAGTTACATGGACCAGCGTGCCGAGCAGGAAATGAAAGAAACGGAGAACTTCGGCCTGGCCGTTGCGGGAGTGAACATCCGGATGCTTTTAAAGAGCCTGATCCGGACCCATGCTGCATCCACCAGCGTAAAAGACCCTTTGTGGAAGTACAAATGGGTACAAAAAAACGAGCCGGAGATCTTTGAAAAAGTCTATAAGTGGCTGGACGTAAAAGAGTATCTGATCTGCAAGATGACGGGGAATTTCGTCATGACCCCGGACTCTGCCTATGCTACTTTCCTCTATGACAGCAGGGAAAACAAGCGATGCTTCAGCCGGGAACTCTGTGAAATGTATGGCGTGGATTTTTCTCATCTGCCGGAGATCATCGGCTGCGATGAAGTGGCGGGATATCTTCTGGAGAAACCTGCAGCCATGCTGGGCTTAAAGCCCGGAACTCCGGTTTACGGAAGCGGCGGAGATGCGACGCTCATCGGCGTTGGTGCCGGTGCTACGGAACTGGGAGATACCCATGTTTACTGGGGCACATCCGGCTGGATCGGCACCGTGATCCCGTCCCAGGTGGTGGACATCAACACCATGATCGCCGGTATCGTCGGTGCCCAGCCCGGGAAATACACCTACTTTGCGGAAATGGAGACCGCAGGCAAGTGTTTTGAATGGGTGAAAGACCATCTTGTTCTGGATGAGATCAATATCTACCTCCAGAAAAAGGATGTGGAACATTCCGTGGAGGCCCAGTACATCAGCCTTTATGACTACATGTCCAAGGAGATCGACAAGGTAAAACCCGGCAGCGAGGGCGTGATCTTTACCCCCTGGCTCCACGGCAATCGTTGTCCATTCGAGGATGCCAACGCAGCGGGGATGTTCTTTAATCTCAAGCTGGATACCAAAAAGAGAGAAATGCTCCGGGCAGTACTGGAGGGGATCTGCTTCCACCTGCGCTGGATGCTGGAATGTGAAGACAAAAAGATCGACACCTCCGATACCATCCGCTTTGTGGGCGGCGGCGCACTTTCCAAAGTCACCTGCCAGATGCTGGCGGACATTACGGGACGCACCGTAGAGACCGTGGAGGAAACAAAGGACGTGGGTGCTATGGGAGCGGCCATGCTGGCGGCTGTGGGAAGCGGCTATATGTCGGATCTCCAGGAAGCCAAAAAACTGGTGAAGGTCGAATCCACCTATATACCGAGAAAAGAGTACAAAAAGGTATACGACAAGAACTACGAGGTCTTTAAGATCCTGTATGCCGCAAATAAAAAATATTTCCGGATGATGAACGGAAAAAAGGGGGAGATCGCATGAGCGCATCTGATGAAAAAGAACTTCGAAAACTGGTGGTGGAGACCGGCCGGGAACTGTTACGGGATGGCCTTGTTGCCAGGACCTGGGGAAATGTCAGTGCGCGGGTAGACAAAGACCATTTCCTCATCACACCCAGCGGCCTCAGTTATCTTCAGACAAAGGAAGAAGATCTGGCTCTGTACCAGCCTTCCGACAAGTCTTATCAGGGTCCCCGGAAACCCTCCAGTGAAAAGGGGATCCACGCTGCAGCTTATGAGATCTTTGAAGATGTGAATTTTGTCATCCATACCCATCAGACTTTCGCCTCAGCCCAGGGCGTCTGGGGCTGGGATCAGATGGATATCTCGGAAGAAGAACAGAAAAAACTGGGAGGCCTCTGCGCTGCTGAATACGGACTTCCCGGGACCTGTACCCTGAAAAAGGCAGTTACCGCCGCCTTTGCCACCGGCGCCCATACGGTGCTGATGAAACACCACGGTGCAGTCATCGCCGCAGCATCCAAGGAAGAAGCCTTTGAGAGAGCGGTGCTTTTGGAAGAGATCTGTAAGCGGAACATCTGTGGCTTCGAAGGAGAACTGGAAGAAGCCGGTGATGACCTGACGGAAAAACAGGTGAAGATCCTGGACGTGGTAAAGAAAAAGTATCCTCTGGCGCAGTGGACAGACGGGGAAGCATCCCGCAGATGGTCCCTGGAGAATAAAGTGCTGACGGCCCAGCTGGACGATATGGCCCAGATGATCGGAAAGACCATAGACACCACTGGAGTGGATCCGGAAGAAGTCCTTCAGGCCCTTTCGGAAACCAACAGTGTTTTTGTAAACGGTCTTGGTGCAGTTGTCTGCGGTAATGATGAAGAAGATACGGATGCCCTGAAGATCCTGGTGGAGAAAGCTGCGACCTGTGCCCTCCACACCATGAACTGCGGTGTGAAAAAGAAACTGGGAGCCTTTGACTGTTTCCTGATGCACCTGATCTATCAGAAAAAGTATTCCGCGAAAAAGAACGGATAAGGGGGCAGCATGGAAGAAGAAAAAAAGCAGGACGGCAAATTAAAAGAGACCCTGCGGGCCTTATAATTCATCGGCTTTTCCATTTCCGCCGGAGTGATCGAAGTTCTGTCCTTTACCTTGCTGGACACCTTTACCTCCTGGCACTACTGGCCCAAGTACCTTATCGCACTGGTTTTGTCCGTGCTCTGGAATTTCACCCTCAACAGGAAGTTTACCTTCCAGAGTGCCAATAACGTGCCCAAGGCCATGATGCTGGTGGCTCTGTTCTATCTTGTGTTCACGCCCACCACCACGATCTTGGGGAATTACCTGGCAGAGGATCTGCACTGGAATGAGTATCTGGTGACGGGCATCAACATGGCTCTTAATCTTTCAACGGAGTATCTGTACGACCGGTTCGTGTTGTTCCGGAACCGCATCGACACCAACGAACGGGCGAAAAAACAAACAGAAATGCAGTAAGAACTGCAAAAAAATAAAAGTATATGGAGGCGTACAATGGAAAACTGTGGTATCAGCAGATGGGATGATCCCAAGGAGATCAACGAAAGACTGAAAAATCTGACTTCTCAGCCGATCTGGGAAGTGGATGATGACTATTATCAGAATACGGTCCTGAAGTATTACGATGATAAGTGCAAGGAAAGTTACGCGGTCTTCCAGGAGTCCCAGAAGTATATCCCCGGCGGCGTACAGCACAACCTGGCATTTAACAAGCCCTTCCCTATGTGTATGGCAAAGGCAAACGGCGCTTATCTGTACGACAAAGACGGAAACAAATATATCGATTTCCTTCAGGCAGGCGGTCCCACCATCCTTGGCAGTAACTACGATGTCATCAGACAGAAGGTCATCGAACTCTTAAATGACTGCGGCCCCGTCACCGGTCTGCTGCATGAGTCCGAGATGCTCATCGCAAGAGAGATCAACAAGCACATGCCCAATGTGGAGATGTTCCGTATGCTGGGTTCCGGTACGGAGTCCGTTATGGCATCTCTTCGAATTGCCCGTATCGCCACAGGCAAAAAGCACGTGATCAAAGTGGGCGGCGCTTACCACGGCTGGTCCGATCAGATGGTTTACGGTCTGAAGATCCCCGGAAGCCGTAACCTCCTTGAATCCCACGGTATCCCCGGCAGCAGCTTCGGAAAGACCGATGAGGTTCGTCCAAACGACTTAAACATGCTGGAAAAGATGCTGAAGAGAAACAAACTCTCCGGCGGCACCGCAGCAGTTCTTGTGGAGCCCGTCGGTCCCGAGAGCGGAACAAGACCCGTGGCCCATGATTACAATAAGGGTGTTCGGGAACTTTGCGACAAATACGGCGCACTGCTGATCTTCGATGAGGTAGTGACCGGCTTCAGAGTTGCACTTTCCGGTGCACAGGGTTATTTTGATGTGGTGCCTGATCTGACCATCTTCGGAAAAATCGTTGCCGGCGGTTATCCCGCAGCAGGCGGTGTGGGCGGTAAGAGAGAGTATGCCGGCCTTATGGCAGCCGGTCTTGCCACCGGAAAACACAGAGCCTACGTTGGCGGTACCTTATCCGCAAACCCGCTTTCCTGCGTTGCAGGTTACACCGCCATCAAGGAGATCGAGCGCACCAACGCCTGCGAAGTTGCGGGACGCATGGGCGACAGACTCTGCGACGGCTTAAAGGAACTCATCGACCGCTACGGTCTGCCCTTCGTTGCTTATAACCAGGGCTCCATCGTACACCTTGAGTGCACCGGCGCCATGAGCTTCGACTTCTCCTCCATGTCCTTTATCAAGTCCGCAGCAGGACTCTTAAAGCATAAGGACATGATGTATGTTCGTAAGGATTCCATGGAAAGAATGGGCGCAGCCTACATGGCAAACGGTATCGTTACCCTGGCAGGCAGCCGCCTCTACACCTCCCTTGCGGACACGCCCGAGATCATCGACGAAGCATTGAACCGCTTCGAAGAGGTCTTCAAGCATGTGAAAAAGACCGACAAGGGTCTTGTGAAATAATCAAAAGAACGTAAGGAAATTTGTTACATGAAAAAGTCCACAGTGGAAAGAAGATCATCCATCAAAAACGGGTTTCACCGTCTGGGGGTAGCGATGCTGTCGCTGCTCCTGGACTTTTTCGTGCTGGTGTGGATCACCCACACTCTGCAGGACCGGGGAACCTGGATCACTGTCGGCATCGGCATCGTTTCAGCCATTTTGGTGGTGGCCATCTATTCCCAGCAGAAAACATCGGCCATGAAGATGCCCTGGATCGTCCTGATCCTGGCGGTGCCGGTATTCGGTATCCTTCTGTACCTGATGATCGGTCTTTCCGGTTCCACCCGGAACATGAAAAAGCGGTACAGTCAGGTGGATGATGAGATCCTGCCCCTCCTTCCCGAGAACCTGGACATCCGGGAAAAGATCCGGGAAAAGGATCTTGGAGAAGGAAACATCTCCGCTTATCTGTCCAGATTTGCAAAGTATCCGCCCTATGAAAACACGGAAGTGAAGTTTTTCCCCGACACGTCTTACGTTATGGAGAGCCTGAAGGAAGATCTGCAAAAAGCGCAGAAATTTATCTTCATGGAATACCACGCCGTGGAAGAACGTGAAGCCTTCGGGGAACTGAAGGATATCCTCATCGAGCGGGCGGCGGCAGGAGTGGAAGTCCGTATCTTCTACGATGATTTCGGCAGCATCAGTTTTATCAATTCCGATTTCATCACACGCATGGCCAAATACGGCATCCACTGCAGAGCCTTTAACCCCGTATCCCCGCTGATCAATTTCTTTCTGAACAACAGGGATCATAGAAAACTCATCATCATCGACGGCATCATCGGTCATACCGGCGGCTATAACATGGCAGATGAGTACTTTAACTACACAAGCCCCTACGGATACTGGAAAGACACCGGCATCCGCCTTGTGGGAGATGCGGTAAATTCCATGACCATCACGTTCCTGGAGCAGTGGAATGCCGCCAGAAGAAAGGATCGGGACGAAACGGACCAGATCGACGCCGCAAACTATATCTCGGAAAGAGTCCAAATGGAGAACAGCACCGGTTTTGTACAGCCCTATGCGGATAATCCCATGGACAAAGAACCCGTGGGTGAAAACGTGTACCTCAGCATGATCGAGAATGCCAAGGAATACTGCTACTTTACCTCGCCCTATCTGATCCTCACGGATGAGATGGTAAGGGTGCTGGGCCTTGCGGCAAAACGCGGCGTGGACGTCCGCATCATCACACCCGGTATTCCCGATAAAAGGCTGGTCTACAATGTG
>JAFUUM010000316.1 GCA_017477805.1 Lachnospiraceae bacterium | reverse complement strand
TCGTTCTCGGAGAAGATCACGAATGGGTGGGCCGTGCCATCAAGGGACTGAACATCTCAAGACAGACCTTTATCGTCCTCGTAAAGCGGGACGGAAAGACCATGATCCCTCGCGGAAACCTGGTTTTTGCCAAAGGAGACCAGGTTGTTCTCCTCAGCAACCATACCGAGGAAGAATAGAAAAAATGACATGAAGTGAACCACTATATTTAGTGATTTCGTTTTGACTTAACCCAACCTCTATGGTATAATTCTAACGATTAAGTTTGACGCGGAAGGCACGAAATGTGTCAAGTAGCTCCACTTACTCGCGCTCGACTCCGGTGTCCAGCCCCTTCGGGTCTGAACGTGGTCGCGCTCGTAGGCAAAGTGAAGCGGAGGTGGGTACGTGGATAAATATGAATATCATGTGCGGTTGGAGCAGATCCACCAGCACATAGCAGAGAAAAACTATAAGAGCGCCGCTGAGATCGCTGACACCATTGACTGGCGAAAAGTCAGAAGTGTCAGAACTTTGTGCACCATCAGTGATGTTTACAAGATGGCACGAAGATACGAAGACAGCAGTGCTCTTCTTGAGTTGGCGTACGATAAACGGCCCGGAAGCAAGCCCATCGTTTACGCCCTTTGTGAGATCTCCTTAAAGAACAACGATCTTCTCCGGGCCATGAAGTATTTCAACATCTTTTCTCAGATCGCACCGGATGATTACAGACGGCTGATCCTGCAGTATCTGATCTACAGAGCCCAGGACGGCACCAAAGAGGGTCAGATCCAGATCCTGGAAGAACTGAAAGAAAGAGAACTGATCGAGCGCTGGTGCTATGAACTGGCGGAGCTTTATCACGAAGTTGGCTTTTACACCAAGTGTGTCGAGGAGTGCGATGAGATCGCGACCTGGTTTGCAGGCGGTAAGTACTGCAGAAAGGCACTGGAATTAAAACGGCTCATCGAGCCTCTGACTCCCAAGCAGCAGGCACTTTATGACGGGAATGTCGGATATGAAGAAGAGTTTGGCGAGACCAAGGTGATCAAGGATCTTGGGACAGCTATGACCAGAGAAAACGAAGGGGCTGTGGCAGGTCCCGAGCCTACCCAGGAGTTTACTTCCAGGGAGATGGACCAGATCCAGGTACAGACCCTGGATGTGAACAGCGGTTTCAACACCATGGATATCCAGAGAGAACTGGCAGAGAGTCTGTCGGAGATCTTAGAACCCGTAGAAGCCAATCCCGCAGTGGACAATCCTCTTGCGGCTGCAGACCGCAGAGAGGCTTTTGACCTCAGCAAGTGGCAGCAGGAACCTGCCGAGACAGATATTTATGCGGAAAATGCGGAGGAAGAGGAAGTAGAACCCCTTCCCGGATACGCGCCTGAATATGCGGATGAGATCCCTGCAGAGGCTGAAGAAGCCGAGCAGGAAGAGATCGCCGAATTTGAAGAAGCAGCAGAGATCGAGGCAGAGCCCGAGTATCCCGAAGAATACACGGAAGAGGCTGCTGAATTCACTGCCGATGAAATGTACGGCGAGACTGCGGAAACCGAGACATTCGAAGCTGCAGAGGAAACCGTTTCCGTAGCGGAAGTTCCGGTTACGGTAGGGGATATGACAGAGCTGTCATCCTCTAAAGTGCTGGCAGATCTGGGGGCAACCCAGGGACTTCCCAGCATTCCCGATGCGGAGGACGTTTACTTCGATGATCCCAATACCCAGGATCTTTCCGATGTGATCAAAGAGATCGGAAAGACGGAAACAAAACTTACGGATCACAGAAATGACGCCATGGAGCAGATGCGGAAAGCGGCGGCGAAGGAGAAAGATCCCGAGCCCGTAGAACTTTCCGATAACGTACAGAACGGCATCCGCCGTGTTGTCCTTCCCGAAAATCCCGAAGGCGGATTTGTCAGAGCAGGCGTGGCGGCAGCACAGTTTGCCGGTCAGAAGACGGAATACGATGACATGCTGACCATGGAATCCGGCGGTCAGATCGGACTCATCGTTCCCGAAAAGCAGGCCATCGAAAAGCAGATCACCGGTCAGATGAGCATCGAAGACATTCTGAACGAGTGGGAGCAGGTAAAGAAAGAACAGGAAAAGAGCCTGGAAGAAAAGGTGAAGAACCGGGTGAAAAAGCACACCGGTGAACTGTTCGAAGAATATGACGAAGCAGCCAAGGAAGACCTTTTAGAGAAGCTTTCCACCGCGGCGGTAGCAGCGGAAGAAGAGGAAGCCAGAAGAGCCATGGAGCAGGAAGGCTTCACGGATGAGGTCGAAGAGACCTATGAGGACGAGGCGGAAGAGGCATACGCAGAAGAAACTGCCGGGGCCGCTGAGAGTGCATCCGAAGGCGCAGAGAGCGAAACTGCGGAAGTATCCGAAGCAGAAACTGAGCAGTCTGAAGCAGAGGAACCGGCAAAGGCTGAAAGAAAGCCCGTAAAGAAAAAGGCTCCCGCAAAGCGTCAGGCAAAACAGCCTGTAAAACAGCCTTCCGCACCACTGCCGGACAGAACCTTAACGGCAGAAGAGAAGGAGCTGTTTGACTCCTATATCCAGAGCCGCCGCACCAGAGGCCAGCTGATCCATACCCTGGAGAAGATGAGCATGGCAGCTTACACCGGAAACGTCATCGTCACCGGCGAGCGGGATGCGGGGACCGTAGACTTTGCCCAGAACCTCATCAAGATGATGCGGATCCAGGACGGAAACTTCTCCGGAAAGGCCGGCAAGATCGACGGCGCGGCCATGAACAAAAAGGATCCCGAGGCGCTGTTTGACAAGTTAAAGAACGGTGCATTGATCATCGATAATGCAGGAGCATTAAACTGCGAGACCGCAGAAAAGATCAACAGAGCGCTCCAGAACGAAGAAAGAGGCATCCTCCTTCTTCTGGTGGATGGCAGAAAGTCCATGGATGCTCTTCTGCAGATCAATGATTTTCTGACGGAAGCCTTCGATACCAGAGTGGATATTGAAGCGCTGAATGATAAGAAACTGGTGGAATACGGCAGACGGTATGCTTACGAAAAGGAGTATGCCATCGATGAACTGGGAGCCCTTGCTCTCCACACCAGGATCGAAAACCTTCAGACCATGGATCACGCCGTGACCGTGGGCGAGGTAAGAGAGATCGTGCGTGGCGCCATCCAGCACGCCAATCGGAAGAATCTGGCACATTTCTGCGACGTTCTGTTCGGACGCAGATATGACGAAGAGGACATGGTAGTCCTCCGTGAAAATGATTTCCTCGTAGATTTGTAAGCCGAAACGGCGGGGTAAATCCTAAGGAATTTGTTTTTTCAAAGGGGCGTGTGTGTGGTATGATAGTTTCATGAGATCATGCTGCGTGTGCGGCCCTTGTCTATTGCATGAAAATGCCGGCATGCAGATCAGAACTGTATAGGGGGGAAATATGGCGACGAAATCTGGTACTACAGTAAAAACGAAGACTGAAACCAAGGCGAAGACCGGGACGAAGAAACCTGTGGCTGTAAAGACAGCTGCGGCTTCTTCCGCAAAGAAGGTTCCTGCAAAGAAGCCGGTAAAGACCGCCGGCGCGAAAACGCAGGAAGTGTTCATCTCCGACGATGACATGTATCTTTTCGGCCAGGGGACCAATTATGACATTTATAAAAAGCTGGGTGCCCATCCCACGGTCCGTGAGGGAAGAAAGGGTTATTTCTTTGCGGTCTGGGCTCCCAATGCGCAGTATGTGAACGTCATCGGTGAGTTCAACGGCTGGGACGAGTTTTCCCACCCCATGGAGAAGATCGGGGACATCGGGATCTGGACCCTGTTTATTCCCGGTGTACTGGAAAACCAGATGTACAAATACCTGATCACCGGACCC
>JAFUUM010000315.1 GCA_017477805.1 Lachnospiraceae bacterium | reverse complement strand
TAAAGCGGAATTCTTCCTGTACGGGGATGATCTGATCTCCCGTGTGGACGAATTTCTCCTGCATTATGCCGTTGTGGAAGTAACAAGATTAAATGTCCGCAAAGAGCCTGATGTGGAGTCCCAAAGGATCGGTTATGTGGATGCCGGAGAAAAAGTAACGGTACTTGCGGATCTCGGAGACTGGCTGCAAGTAACATATGGAAATGACCGCACCGGATATGTGGCTGCGGAATATGTTTCCGTCATCGAAGAGTATATCACCGCAAAGACCCTGGAAGAAGAGGCAGCGGAACTGGAAGCCCAGAGAGTACAGAACGAACGTGACAGAAGCGCTGATACTGCCTCGAGTGCACAAAGTACTGAGGGTACAACTACTCAGAACGATACGACTCATACAGGTGATGTTGTAACTTCCGACCAAAACTCGGACCAAACCGGGGATCAGACAACCGGACAGACCGTAACGGAAGAGAATGCGGAAGATCTTACCGCTGTTGCGGACCAGACGGCAGGTTATAACACCAATTCGGAACTTCGTAATGCGATCATCCAGTATGCTCTTCAATATGTAGGCTATCCTTATGTTCACGGCGGACAGAGCCTGGCCACCGGTACGGATTGCTCCGGTTTTACAAGTTATGTTTATCGGGAATTCGGATACAGTTTCAGCCGTACCCCTTCGGGACAGTATAAGGGAAACGGCAGGAGCGTGAGCCTTGCGGAAGCCCAGCCCGGTGACATCATCTGCTATGGCAGCGGCAGCTGCACTCACGTGGCACTTTACATCGGTAACGGTCAGATCGTCCACGAAGCAAATAAGACCAAAGGATGTATCATCAGCGGCATCAATTTCATGAACATCCTGGGTGTCAAAAACGTTATCGACTGATGCATCCGCCCCATGGTTTCGAAAACTTGTGAAACAAGTATAAGTATGATAAAATCTGCGAGGTATTGTGGGTACTTGTGCCCCGAATGAAACAGATTCAGGTAGAAATATGGCTGCTGGAAAGAAAAAACAACTGCATACCATCGCGAAAGTGTTACCCGGCGGCATTGCCGAAGAAATGGGCCTTGAGCCCGGGGATTCCATCCTTTCGATAAACGGAACGGAGATGGAAGATATCTTCGATTACCAGTATCTGGTACAGGATTCCTATATCGAAGTCATGGTCCTGACCAAAGACGGCGAGGAATGTAAGTTAGAGATCGATAAAGAGGAAGATGAGGATCTGGGAGTGGAATTCGAACAGGGCCTCATGGATGATTACAGACGGTGTTCCAACAACTGTATCTTTTGTTTTATCGATCAAAATCCTCCCGGAATGCGGGAAACTTTGTATTTCAAAGACGACGATACAAGACTTTCCTTTTTACAGGGAAATTATGTAACGCTGACCAATCTGTCCGACCGTGATATCGATCGGATGATCAAATACAGGATGGAGCCTATCAATATCTCTTTCCAGACCACTAATCCCGAGCTTCGCTGTAAGATGCTGAATAACCGCTTTGCAGGAGAAGCCTTAAAGAAAGTACAGCGCCTTTATGAGGGCGGAATTCACATGAACGGACAGATCGTTCTGTGCAAAGGGATCAACGACGGAGAAGAACTTCGGAGGAGTATTTCCGATCTTTCCAAGATGATCCCCATTTTAGAGAGCGTATCTGTTGTCCCTGTGGGTCTGACCAAATACAGAGAAGGTCTGTTTCCCCTGGAACCTTTTGATGCGAAGGATTCCGCTGAAGTCATCGATCTCATCGAAGGCTTTCAGCGAGATATCTATAAAGAGTACGGTACTCATTTTGTCCATGCATCCGATGAATGGTATATCGTGGCAGGCCGTGACATTCCGCCTGCGGATGTATATGACGGCTACGGCCAGATTGAGAACGGCGTTGGAAAAGTAAGGTTATTGATGGATGAATTCCGGGAGGAACTTGAGATCCTGAAAGAAAAGCGTTCCGGGCTCAAGATCCGGCCTCACAAGATGACCATCGTCACGGGAATGCTTGTGTATCCCATCATCAGAGATCTGATGCAGGAACTTCAAGAGAACTTTCCTGAAGTCGAAGCGCAGGTGATCCCTGTGATCAATCACTTCTTTGGGGAAGGGATCACTGTCACCGGACTTCTGACCGCCGGTGATATCATCGATCAGTTAAAGGATAAAGACCTGGGAGATTATCTGCTGTTGTCCCAAAATGTCCTTCGAAGCGGAGAGGATATCTTCCTGGATGACCTGCACGTTCCCGATGTGGAAAAAGCATTGGATATAGGTATCAGAGTCACGGATGCCAGTGGAGCCGATGTGATCCGTCAGGTACTGGATCTTTAAGTTTGTTTAGAAAGAAAAGGTAAAGATATGAGTAAAAAAAGAGGAAAACCGGTTGTTGCCGTTGTGGGCCGCCCCAACGTTGGAAAGTCCACCCTGTTCAATGCCCTGGTGGGAGAGAAGATCTCCATTGTTGAAGATACTCCCGGTGTTACCAGAGACAGGATCTATGCGGATATCAGCTGGTTAAATTATCAGTTCACCCTCATCGATACCGGCGGTATCGAGCCCGACAGCAAGGATATCATCCTTTCCCAGATGAGAGAACAGGCCCAGATCGCCATCGATACGGCGGACGTGATCATCTTCATCACGGATGTGAAACAGGGTCTTGTGGATGCGGATGATAAAGTTGCCAATATGCTGCGTAAATCTCATAAACCCGTGGTCCTCGTGGTAAACAAAGTAGATAACTACAACACCAAGATGAATGATGTTTATGAGTTTTATAACCTTGGCATTGGGGATCCCATCGCCATTTCCGCCGCAAACCGTACGGGTATTGGCGATATGCTGGATGAAGTGGTGAAGCATTTCGGAGAGCCGGAAGCAGAAGAGGAAGAAGACGACCGGATCCGTGTGGCCATCGTCGGAAAACCCAATGTGGGAAAGTCTTCCCTGATCAACAAACTCCTTGGGGAGAACCGTCTCATCGTATCCGATATCGCAGGAACCACAAGGGATGCGGTGGATACGGATGTGACCTATCAGGGTAAGGAATATGTCTTTATCGATACCGCGGGTCTTCGTAGAAAGAACAAGATCAAGGAAGAATTAGAGCACTATATGATCATCCGTACCGTTTCCGCAGTGGAACGTGCCGATGTGGTGGTACTCCTGATTGATGCGGTGGAAGGGGTTACCGAGCAGGATGCCAAGATCGCCGGCATCGCTCATGAACGGGGAAAAGGCATGATCGTTGCCGTCAATAAGTGGGATGCCATTGAAAAGACGGATAAGAGTACCAAAGAGTACTCCGATCAGATCAAGCAGACCTTATCGTTTATGCCCTATGCGGAGATCATGTTTATTTCCGCAGCTACCGGACAGAGACTGCCGAAACTTTACGAGACTGTGGATGCGGTTTATCAGAATACGTCTCTTCGCGTCAGCACCGGCGTTCTGAATGAGATCATGGCAGAAGCGGTGGTGATGCAGCAGCCTCCCCAGGATAAGGGTAAGATGCTCCGGCTCTATTACATTACCCAGGCATCCGTTAAGCCTCCTACGTTTGTTATCTTTGTAAATGACAAGAAACTGATGCATTTCTCCTATCAGAGATATTTGGAGAACCGGATCCGGGAATCCTTTGGATTTAGAGGAACGCCCATGCGTTTCATCATCCGGGAACGGAAAGAAAAAGACGCCAAGATCAAATAATAAGAAAGAAGGATGGGATCATGAACCTGATCGTTATCAGAGCATTATGTGTGGTTTTCGGTTATATTTTTGGTTTGTTTGAAACTGCAATATTTGTCGGAAAAGCGAAAGGTATCGATATCCGGACAAAAGGAAGCGGAAACGCAGGTACTACCAATACCCTACGTACCCTGGGCTTAAAGTACGGCCTGATCGTTCTCTTCGGCGATATCATGAAGTGTCTGATCCCTTGCCTGATC
>JAFUUM010000314.1 GCA_017477805.1 Lachnospiraceae bacterium | reverse complement strand
AGCGGGTATGCCGGTGCTTGGAGAGCTTAAGCTTCGGGTCAAATCCGACATCCATCAGGTACGGGATCTTCTGCTCCAGTACCGCAGCCTGGATTTTGACGGATGCGTGGCCACCAATGACGAAATGGCGGTGGGGGTTTTGAAATATGCAGCCATCAAAGGGATCAGGGTCCCGGAAGATGTGGAAGTGGTGGGTTATAACAACTCCGTCCTTTCCAAATGCTGCGAACCCGAGCTCACCAGTGTGGATAACCGTGTCACCCAGATCTGCTATGACACCATCGATCGTCTTTGCGCTGTCCTCAACAATGATGAAGAGATCGAAAAGAACCTGATCATTCCCTGTAGTTTAGTAAAACGTTGCACAACCGATTTCTGACACGACGTTTTTTAATAAAGACTCATAAGAAAAGGAGACGTAATACTATGAAACCATTTATGGATAAGGATTTTTGCCTGAAGAACGAAACTGCAGTGAGACTGTTCCATGATTATGCGGAGAAACTGCCCCTCATCGACTATCACTGCCACATCTCTCCCAAGGAGATCTATGAAGACCGCAGATACAACAACATTGCGGAAGTATGGCTGGGCGGCAGAAACGCCGACGGAACCTATTTCGGTGATCATTATAAATGGAGAGTGATGCGCTCTAACGGAACCCCCGAAGAGAGCGTTACCGGTTCCGCAGCACCCTATGACAAGTTCGTGGCATTCACCAAGGCCCTGGAAATGGCTATCGGTAATCCCATGTACCACTGGTGCAATCTGGAACTTCACAAATACTTTGGTATCACTGAGCCCCTGACCATGAAAAATGTGAAAGAGGTATGGGATAAGACAGAGGATATGCTCCAGCACGATCCCAACCTGACGGTTCGCGGTATCATCCGCCAGTCCAACGTAAAATACGTGGGAACCACCGATGATCCCGTAGATACTCTGGAGTGGCATGAGAAGATCGCAGCAGATCCTTCCATCGAGTTCATGGTATGTCCTTCCTATCGTCCCGACAAGGCCATCAACATCACCAAAGAGGGCTTTGCGGATTACATCAAAAAACTGGCTGCAAGCGTAGGAAAAGAGAACCTGACCAGTGCACAGGAAGTATGCGAAGCGCTGGATGAAAGACTGGAATTCTTTGTAAAGCACGGCTGCAGAGCCAGCGATCACGGCCTTGATTACGTCATGTTCCGCCCCGGTACCATGGCAGAAGCAGACGCTGCATTGAAGAAAGACATGGCAGGCGAGAAACTTTCCGTTGAAGAAGCGGAAGTTTACCAGACCGCGATCCTTCTGCACCTTGGCAGAACCTATCACAAACACGGCGTGGTCATGGAAGTTCACTATTCCTGCACCAGAAACGTAAACGAGAGAATGTTCCGCCTGGAAGGACCCGATACCGGATTTGATATGATCGCAAAGAACAACTGCGGCGACCAGCTGGCACAGCTTTTATCCGAACTGGACAAGACCGGCGAACTGCCCAAGACGATCCTGTTCTCTTTGGATCACAACGATTTCAACCTCATCGGTACCTGCATGGGAGCATTCCAGTCTGATGAGATCCCCGGCAAGATCCAGATGGGTGCTGCATGGTGGTTCCTGGATACAAAAGACGGAATGGAAGAGCAGCTTCGCTCCCTTGGTAATCTGGGACTTATCGGCAACTTCATCGGCATGCTTACCGACTCCAGATCCTTCCTGTCCTACACCAGACACGACTATTTCCGTCGTATCGTCTGCAACCAGATCGGACAGTGGGTGGAAGACGGAGAATATCCGAATGAGGAAGATAGCCTGAAGAAGATCGTGGAAGGCATTTCTTATTACAACGCAGAACGTTATTTCGGTATCAAATAAGGAGAACAAAATGGCAAAGTTAAATTACGAAGTATTGGAAAAGTCCGGTTATGACGGATATATTTTAAAAGACGCACCCGTGAAGATGCTGCAGTTCGGCGAAGGCAACTTCCTGCGTGCATTTGTAGATTATTTTTTTGATATGTCCAACGAGAAGGCCGGCTGGAACGGCAAGATCACTCTGGTACAGCCCATCGCACAGGGACTGACGGACCTGATCAACGAGCAGGAAGGCCTGTATACCCTGTATCTGCGCGGTAGTGAAAAGGGAGAGAAGGTCAATAAGAGACGTGTGATCTCTGCTGTAAAGAACTGCCTGAATCCCTACACTGACTGGGAGGCAGTAAAGGCTGTTGCCGTATCTCCCGACCTGGAATACATCTCCTGCAACACTACTGAGGCAGGTATCGTTTATGATCCCAACAGCAAGGCTGATCAGCTTCCCCCGGATTCCTTCCCCGCAAAGCTGACCGTTCTTCTGTATGAGCGTTTCAAAGCAGGACAGAAAGGCCTCGTGATCCTTTCCTGCGAGCTGATCGACAACAACGGAAAAGAGCTTCAGAGATGTGTGAACCTCCACATCGATGATTGGGGCCTGGGTGAAGACTTCAAGAAGTGGATCAATGAAGAGAATACTTTCTGTTCTACCCTTGTAGACCGTATCGTACCCGGCCGTATCCGTGATCCCAAGGAAGTTGAAGAACTGGATAAAGAGCATGGCTACGAAGATCCTCTGCTGGATGTTGGTGAAGTCTTCGGTGTTTGGTACATCGAAGGACCTGCATGGCTGGAAGAAAAACTTCCTTTCAAGAAAGCCGGCGTGAACGTACATGTGGTTCCCGAAGTTGCTCCTTATAAAAAGAGAAAAGTACGTATCCTCAACGGCGCACACACCGGTTTTGTACTGGGCGCTTATCTGTCCGGTCAGGATATCGTTCGCGACTGCATGCACAATGACAGCATCCGTGGCTTTATGAATAAGATGCTGTATGAGGAAGTTATTCCCATCCTTCCTTTGGATAAGGAAGACTGCGAAAACTTTGCCGCTGCCGTAACGGATCGTTTTAACAATCCTTTCGTGGATCATCTGCTCATGAGCATTTCCCTGAACTCCACCTCTAAGTGGAAAGCACGTAACATGCCTTCCTTCCTGGAGTACATTGAGAAGTTCGGAAAACTGCCCGTGTGCCTGACCATGTCTCTGGCTGCATATATCGCATTCTACAGCACAAAGATCACCCGCAGAGAAGAAGACGGCCTGATCTGTGTCCGCCCTGCAGGCAATGAATATAAGATCCAGGACGATGCATGGGTACTGGATTTCTACTTCGAGCACAGGGATGCTTCCGATGCAGAACTTGTAAAGGCTGTTTTGTCCAATGAGAAAATGTGGGATCAGGATCTGACCAAGATCGCAGATCTGGAAGAGACCGTACTTGCAGATCTTACAAAGATCCGAAACGAGGGAGCAGAAGCAGCATACGCTTCCTGTCTGTAATAAATATAGAAATAACAGGATCCCAAGCGATCACAGATACGCTTTATAAAAGGGCGGAACCTGTGACTGCTTGGGATCTGCGCATTTTTACCCGGAAAGAGAAGGGGTATTTAATAAAGGAGAGAATACATGAAATACATCCATATCCATCCCGCAGATAATGTAGCAGTGGCACTGGAAAACATTTCCAAAGGAGAGACCGTACAAGTTAAAGAGAACACGGGTCTTGCTGCAGAAGGCTTGGAAGTTACGGCAACGGAAGATATCCCCAGAGGTCATAAGATCGCACTTTGCAAGATCCCGGAAGGTGGATCCGTGATCAAATACGGAAATGTCATCGCTGTGGCAAAACAGGACATCGCCCCCGGCAGCTGGGTCCACACCCACAACGTAAAAACCCAGCTTTCCGAAGAAGGAGAGTATGTTTACGATCATAAAGTCTACGAAATGCCAGCACCGGCGCCTCATACCTTCCGGGGTTACAGACGGGACGATGGCAGAGCAGCCATTCGTAACGAGCTCTGGATCATTCCCATTGTGGGCTGCGTAAACGGCGTGGCAAAACAGCTGGTGGAAGAAAACCAGGATCTGGTTAAGGGCAGCATCGACGGCCTTTACTATTTCCCCCATCCCTTTGGCTGCAGCCAGCTGGGAGGAGATCTGGAACAGACCAAGAAGCTCCTTGCAGCTCTGGTAAAACACCCCAATGCAGGCGGTGTTCTTTGCCTTGGCCTTGGCTGTGAGAATCTGACCCTGCCCATGTTCAAGGAAGCACTGGGGGATGTAGATGAAAGACGTGTGAAGTTCCTCATCACCCAGGAAGTGGAGGATGAACTGGAGAGTGGTTCCGCACTCTTAAAAGAACTTGCGGAATATGCGGGCAAATTTACCCGGGAAGAGATGCCTGTCAGCGAACTTGTGGTAGGCATGAAGTGCGGCGGTTCCGACGGCCTCTCCGGAATTACTGCCAACCCTACGGTGGGTCGTTTCTCCGACCGCCTCATTGCCCTTGGCGGATCCACGGTGTTAACGGAAGTACCGGAAATGTTCGGTGCGGAGAATATCCTGTTTTCCAGATGTGAAAACGAAGCGGTATTTAATAAGGCCGTGGATATGGTCAATGACTTTAAGAAGTATTTCACGGATCACGGACAGGTGGTTTATGAAAATCCCAGCCCCGGTAATAAGGATGGCGGTATCACCACCCTGGAAGACAAGTCCTGCGGCTGTGTTCAGAAGGGTGGTAGCGCGCAGGTCGTGGATGTGTTAAAATACGCGGAGCCTGTTACCAAAAAGGGCCTGAACGTTTTGTCCGGCCCCGGTAATGACCTGGTGAGCGCTACGGATCTTACGGCAGCAGGGGCGCACCTGATCCTGTTTACCACGGGTAGAGGAACTCCTTTCGGGGCTCCGGCACCCACAGTGAAGATCTCGACGAATAATGCTCTTTTTGAAAAGAAGAACAACTGGATCGACTTTAATGCCGGTTCCGTTGTGGACGGAGAGAGCCTGGATGCGGCCGGTGACAGACTGCTGGACTATGTGTGCGAAGTGGCCAGCGGTAAGCTGACAAAGGCGGAAGAACACGGCTGCAGAGAAATTTCAATCTTTAAAGACGGAGTTGTATTATAATTGATGAGAACGTTCCCCGGTCCCTTGGGCCGGGGTAAATATGACATTGGGGGCAGATGCGGAAAATGTACGGTTTTGGCAGCAGGATCAGATACAGTGAAGTGGACGAAACGCAGAGATTATCCCTGGTAGGGATCCTTAACTATTTTCAGGATTGCTCCACTTTTCAGTCGGACGATCTCGATATCGGCATGGATTATCTGAAAGCCATGGATCTTGCGTGGGTCTTAAACTGCTGGCAGATCGATGTGGCCCGTTACCCTCATGAAGGGGAAAGGGTACGGATCGAAACTGTTCCCTACCGGTGTCAGAGTTTTCTGGGATACCGTAATTACGCCATGTATGATGAGACCGGGAAACGGATCGCCGTGGCTAACACCATCTGGACAATGCTGAATATGACAACCGGCAAGCCTGCCGATATCCCGGAAAAAGTGTTGAACGCATATGATATGGAAGAAAAACTGGATATGGACTACCTGCCCAGGAAGATCCGCCCGGATACCCAGGGGGAACAGGGCCGGGAGATCATTGTGTCCAGACATCACCTGGATGCCAATCATCATGTGAACAACGGTATGTACGTGAGCATGGCCATGGACTTTCTGCCGGAGGGCAAGAAGGTGGCAAGGCTGAGAACGGAATATAAGGCCCAGGCCAAATTGGGAAACAGGATCCTGCCTATGCTATACTACACGGCAGAAAACTGTATCGTTTCCTTAAATGATGAACACAATAATCCCTACGCTGTGGTGGATCTGATCTATGGAGAATAAGGAAAAGAAAAATGGAATAGGGAAAATGCTGGGCAAGATCCTTCTTTATCCGCTGCAGGATAAAAGGCTTGCTGTCCTTATGGTACTCACGTACCTGGCCTTGATCCTTCCGATCATATACGTGGGGAAGTGGAATGCTCCGCAGCTGGATGATTTCGGATATACCGTCAAAACCCACGCCGCGTGGCAGGAAACCCACAACGTTTTTGCCGTGTTAAAGGCAGCGGCTGCCCAGGCACAGGATTCCTATCGGACCTGGCAGGGTACATTTTCATCCATTTTCTTGATGGCGCTGTCTCCTCATATCTTTAATTACCGCGGTTATAAACTGGTCCCTGCCATGATCATCGCGGGGATGACCCTTGCCTGTCTTATGTTGGCAAGGACGCTCTTGAAAGACTGTCTTCATAAGAAAAATATGGAATGGATCTCCCTGGGGGCGATCGCATCGATCCTGACCATTGAAAAGATCTATACGATCCCTTCGGGACTCACCTGGTACAATGCGGCTGTGCATTATATGTTCATGCATTCCGTGATGATCCTTTTGCTATGCTGTATCGTAAGGCTTGTTCAGGTAAAATCCCTGTGGAAGAAGATCGTTTATCTGATCCTTTCGATCCTGTTTGCTGTTGGCACCGGTGGTACCAACTATGCCACATCCGTAATGGGTATCCTTTTGGCGGCAGCCACCTGCGGCATTCTTTTCTTATATGAAAAGAGGCGTGCATTCATCAGCCTGATCCCTCTTGCGGTGACGCTTTTGTGTTTCCTTTTGAATATCACGGCCCCCGGAAATGCGATCCGGGCCGATAATTATGTGGGCTGGGGAAAGCCTGCTCTGCAGTCGATCCTGCTCTCTTTCGGAAGCGCGGCCTCTTACAGCGTGAAATGGATGGATGTGTTTACGGCTCTTGTGCTTGTGATGCTCATCCCGGTGTTCTGGCACATTTTTGGAAAAGAGAACGGGGAAAGCGGCTTCCGGTTTCCCCTGCCCGGCCTGGTGCTTTTGTACTCCTTTTGCATTCTGGCATCCGGGTTCACATCCAGCTGGTATTCCCTGGGACATGCGGGCCTTTCCCGTCTTTTGAACGTGGTCAGGATGTCCTACCAGCTTTTATTGATCATCAATGAAGGATATTTCATCGGCTGGCTCAGACGTGTTTTGGGCGAGAAGGGCAGGAAGGACTTCACTCTTCATTTGAGCGGTTTTCTCATACTTGCCATATTGATGTGGGGGAGTGTACACTTCCATCACAACCCCCTGGGAACGTTCACCACGTTCTCAGCATATTATTACATTCGGGTACCGCAGGCGGCATGGTACTATAACGAATATATGGAAAGACGGGAGATCCTGGAGACATCCGCAGGTCAGAATGTGCTCCTGATCCCCTACCAGAACAAACCCTGGCTCTTTTTTATCGAGGATATCACGGAAGATCCGGATGATTGGAGAAACGGTGGTGTCAGCAGATATTACAGCCTCTCGTCGGTCCGCCTGATGACGGAAGAGGAACTTGAAAGGACGGAATAACATGACATTAGAACTTGGAAAGAAACAGACATTACCCGTATACAAAACAGTGGATTTCGGAATCTATCTCGGAGATGAGACAGACCGCGTCCTGCTCCCGGCCGCACAGGTGCCGGAAAACACAAAGGTTGGGGATGAACTGGAGGTCTTTCTGTATAAGGATTCGGACGACAGACTGATCGCAACCACCAGAGAACCCAAACTGGAACTGGGAAAGGTTGCACTGCTCACGGTAAAAGACATGACAAAGATCGGCGCTTTCCTGGACTGGGGCCTGGAAAGAGATCTTTTGCTGCCCTTTAGAGAGATGACCGGCGAGATCAATGCCGGAGACAGCGTGCTTGCAGCCCTTTATGTGGACAAATCCGGACGTCTTGCTGCCACCATGAAGGTCTATCACTACCTGGAAAAGGGCGGTTCTTTCAAAAAAGAGCAGGAAGTTACGGGCAGAGTGTATGAGATCAGCGATAATTTCGGTGCCTTTGTGGCCATCGACGACAGATATTCCGCGCTGATCCCCACAAAGCAGCTCTTTGGCAATCCGCCGAAGGTGGGAGATATCATCAAAGCCAGAGTGACCGCCATCAAAGCGGACGGCAAGATCGATCTGGCTATCCGTGAAAAGGCTTATCTTCAGATGGATTCCGATGCGGAGAGATTACTGGATCTTATCAAGAAGGCCGGTGGTGCCCTGGAGATCGGGGATAAATCCGATCCAGAACAGATCCGTGCCATCACGGGCATGAGTAAAAATGAGTTTAAACGTGCAGCCGGCAGATTATATAAGGAAAAGAAGGTCGAGATCGGCAGCGACGGGATCAGACTGGTATAAGGGGATAATGAGGAATGAATTCAGCCAGATCGGGCAGGGCTTTCCTTGCCTTTGTAATAGTAGATATCCTGTTTGTTACCGCGATCTATGCCGTGCTCTTAAGCGGTGGATCGGTTCCGGACCTGGATTTTGCCCAGAATATCCTGCTGAGTGAGTCCATCGTACTTCTTCCTATCCTTTTTATGGCATTGATCCAAAAAGAGAAAGGAACGAAGATCAATGATTTCCTTGGCTTTCACAAGATTCGGTTCACAACGATCCTGCTTGTGATCCTGTATACGATCCTGTGTATCCCCCTGGCAAACTTTATGAATGCGGTATCCATGCTGTTTGTGGACAATGTAGTCGGTCAGGTTGCCGGAGAAGTGGCGGATATGCCCTTCTGGCTCATGTTTCTTACTATGGCCATGTTTGGACCCATGTGTGAAGAACTTGCTTTCCGGGGAGTGATCTATCATGGATACCGGAGATCCCGGAACCTGGTGGGTGCTGTGATCATGTCGGCACTGGCTTTCGGTATCATGCATATGAACTTCAATCAGTTGGGTTATGCCTTTGCCCTTGGGGTGATGATGGCGCTGCTGATGGAAGCCACAGGTTCCATATGGGCCACCTTTATCATGCACATGGTATTTAACGGTCAGAGTGTTGTGACCTT
>JAFUUM010000313.1 GCA_017477805.1 Lachnospiraceae bacterium | reverse complement strand
GCCGTACAAGGTCACAGTACACCGTGTAGCCTGCGATGCAGTCGCAGTTTTCCAGGACCTTTCCGGCCTTGATGGTCATCTGCTCAACGTCCCCGGGGCCGATGCCCACCACCCACAATTTCTTCTTACTCATGTTCTTCCTTCCCTGTAACCATCCCGATGGCAATGGTCATGCCGTCTTTCGCTGTCTTCTTCACAAGGATCTTCTCCGACCCGTAGGCAGCTGCCGCTCTCTCGCAGACGTTGTCGGCGCCGGTCTTTTCAAGGACCAGCTCGGAGCTCTCAAACTCCCCTTCCTGGGCCATCAGCGTCTCCGCAGAGTATGTCACAAAGGGGATCCCAAGGCTCTCTGCAAGTTTCAAAAGCCCCGGCTCCTCCTTCTTGATATCAATGGAGACAAGAACCCGGAGTGCCCTTTGGTCCAGCCCATGCTCCCCAAGGACCTCCAGCAAAAAGGCCTTCAGCTCTTCAAAAAGCTTCCCCTTCCGGCAGCCCATGCCGATGACAAGACATTTGGGGATCAAAAACAGCCCCTCTTCCGAATGGACCCTTGGCGTTACCGTAAATACCGCCTCTTCTCCCCGAAGGAGCTTTGCAGAAAACTCCTTTGCCATCTTCATGTCGTTGATCTCCAGCCCATGTCTTTTGGCAAAAACGTCCACGGCAAATTCCCCGCGGATGTCGGTAGCCGTCGTCACTACGGGGACCGCGCCGATGAGGGCTGCGATCTTTTCCGCATAGCCGTTGGCGCCTCCGATATGCCCCGATAACACGGGGACAACGAACCTGCCCTGCTCGTCGATTGCCAGGACCGCAGGGTCCGTGGTCTTATCCTTTACGAAGGGTGCGATGGCACGGACGGCAATGGCAACGGCGCCGATATAAACAAGAACGTTGTCCTGTCGGAAGGCCTCCTCGGTAAACGCGCTAAGGCTCTCCACCGCCTCCGGCCCCCTAACCGAAGCGCCCGACAGCGGCTCCGCTCCAAGCAGCCCCTCACCGGCACCGGCAGCCGAACCCAATGCCCCAAGCTTCTCCCCCAGGGTCAGCATCAGCTTCTTTCCCGCTTCCGTAAAGCATATGAAATTGAACCTGCCTACCGTCAGTTTTTCCATTCCGTTTTTCCTTACTCTTTATTTCCGGATCCTTATTCGCCGGTCATCCCGGCTTCCAGCTGCCGCTTCACTCTCCGGTACATCTCATCCGTCATCCCGTAAAGTCCTTGAAGGACGCCGCTCTCCAAAACCTCTCTGGGTTCTCTGCAGGAAACAGCCCCTTCCGAATTGATCATCAGCACCCGGTCCGAGATCATCAGCGCAAGCTCCAGCTCATGAAGGGATGCGATCACCGTCACTCCCTGATCCGCCAGTTTCCGGATCACATCCATCAGTTCCATCCGGTACCGGATGTCCAGATAGGATGTGGGCTCATCCATAATGAGGTACTTTGGCTCCTGGGCGATGGCCCTTGCGATGAGGGTCCTCTGCTTCTGGCCGTCACTGAGATCCATAAAGGGCTTCTCCGCAAAGGCTTCGATCTTCATCAGCCCCACAGCCCGTTCGGCCGCCTCTCTGTCGCTGTCCGAAAACAGCCCAAAACCGTCGCTGTAGGGAAGCCGCCCCGACATGACGACATCGAAAGCACTCATATGCTCCGGCTTTACCCGGTCGGTGTTGACGATGGACAGCATCTTCGAAAGCTCTTTCAGGGAGATATTTCGAAGATCCCGGTCCTCGATATAGACCGCACCTTCCATGGGGGTCAGTTCCCCGTAAATACTCTTTAAGAGGGTGGATTTTCCGCCGCCGTTTGGCCCGATGAGGGAAAGGATCTCCCCGGATCCTGCTTCGAAGCTCACGCCGCTTACGATGATCTTTTTATGATACCCTGCCGATAACTTCTCAATCCTCATGGCGTTTCTGCCTCCTGATCATCATATAGATAACAATGGGCGCACCAAACAGGGACGTAACTGCGGAGATATTGAGTTCCGTGGGTGCAAAGATCATCCTGGCAAGAAGATCGCTGAGGAGGCAAAATACCGCGCCGGATAAAAACGATGCCGGGATAAGAACAACGGGCTTCGATGTCTTAAATGCCTCTCTCATCAAAAAGGGCACGGCGATGCCGATAAAGGTCACCGGTCCCGCATAGGCCGTAACACAGGCGGAAAGGATACTTGATAAGAGGATGATCATCACCCTGCAAAGCCGGATGTTGACACCCACACTCCGTGCATAGGACTCCCCAAGCCGGAAGGCATCCAGGCTCTTTGCCATGAGCATCACCCCAAAGAAAGCGGCCGCTACGATGACAATACAGTAAACCGCCCCTTCCATGGTGGCTCCGGAAAAGCTTCCCTGGGACCAGCTGTGAAGGTTGACGATATCGGAATCATCCGCAAAGGCCACCAGGAAATCCGTAATGGCGCTGCAGATATAGCCCACCATGATACCTGCCGCAAGGAGCACCGCCATGTTCTTTACCCGTTTGGAGATCATGATGATAAAACAGGTCGTCAATAAAGCTCCGGCAAATGCTGCAAGGACCAGCATGTACCCCCGCACCGTCACGCCGCCCGCAACGAAGATCAGGAGTAGAGCAACCGTCATCCTTGCCCCGGAAGAGACGCCGAGGATGTAGGGTCCCGCGATAGGATTGGAAAAGTAGGTCTGCAAAAGAAAGCCCGCCACTGCAAGCGCCCCTCCGAGGACAAGCGCCATCAGCGTCCGCGGAAGTCTGATGGTAAAGAGGATCCGCCTCACCTTATCGTCTCCCTCACCGAAAAACAGGATCCGAAGGACGTTCCACGCTCCGATCCGTACATTTCCGATGCACAGATTCGCAGCAAAGGCGCAGACAAGGATCAGGACCAAACCTATGAAGAGGATGATCGCTTTTTTGTTACTTTTCTTCCGCATGCTCTCCGGTTCCCGTTCTAAACTCCGTGGTAAAGTCAGGTGCATAAAGCCTCGACTTCTCATAGCCCGACTGCGCCACCGTCTTACCGACGATGATCAGCGCCGTCTTTTTGATCTTATGTTTCTCTGCGGTCTCGTGAAGATCCTTCAGGGCGCAGACAAATTTCTTTTCATCCTCCCAGGTTGCCTTGTACACGATGGCGCAGGGCATCTCCGGGGATACCCCCGCTTTCATCAGGCGCTCCGAAAGCCCCTTGGTATCAAAAGAAGACAGGAAAAAGACCATGGTGGCCCCATGCTTTGCCAGGGCTTCCACCGACTCTTCCTCAGGCACGGGGGTCCGACCTTCCATCCTCGTGATGATCACGCTCTGGCTGATGCCGGGAAGGGTATACTCCATATCAAGGGTCGCAGCCGCTCCGCAAAAAGAGCTGACGCCGGGCGTGACATCATAGGGGATGCACCTCTCCTCTAACAAGTCCATCTGCTCCCGGATGGCGCCGTAAAGACTGGGATCTCCGGTGTGGAGTCGGACCGTGATCTTTCCCGCATCCTCCGCCCGGAAGATGATCTCCATCACTTGAACTAAGTTTAATTCCTTGCTGTCGTGGATCTCGCAGCCTTTTCTCGCATAGGACAAAAGCTCTGGATTCACAAGCGATCCCGCGTAGATGATGACGTCTGCTTTCTCCAACAGTTCTTTTCCCCTGAGAGTGATAAGATCCTTGGCCCCGGGGCCTGCACCGACAAAATGTACCATATCTTCTTCCTTTTCCTGCTATGTTTCCTGCTTACATCAGATTTTTGATCCATGCATGGGCTCTTGCGGTTGTCGCAAGCTCTGTGTTCTCACCGGCAAAAACGATGACCTCCGCTTCCAGATTTCCTTCAGACCAGGCTTCCAGATTTGCCTTGATGGAGGATGTCATCTCATCGCACACTTCTTTTGCAAGTCCCACTTCCCTGATGATCCGGATGGCTTCATCAGTGGTCACGCACTCCATGATTCGCTCTTCCAATTCGGGATCTTCCGGCAAACCATCTCTCTTCCGGATCTTCTTTAGGAGACTGCAAAGGATCTCCATCCGGTGATCTCCGTACATGGAGTGGGTGTTCTTAATGCCCCCTGCAACCTTCACCAGTTTCCCGATATGCCCGACGAACAATAACTTCGAAAAGCCTTCCTCCACCGCGATCCCAACGGTATCGCAGATGAAGTTGGAACTCATGATGGCTGTCTCTTCCGGGGTTCCGTAAACTTCCTTTAAGAACGTGAGACCGTAGTTTCCGGGGGCGGCAAGAAGGATCTTGTACCCTTCCGCTTTTCGTACTCTTGCTTCCGTCCGAATGGTCTCAACGATGGCTTTATCGCTCATGGGCTCCACGATGCCCGTGGTCCCTAAGATAGAAATGCCGCCAACGATCCCCAGTCTGGGATTAAAGGTCTTCTCCGCAAGAGTTTCTCCCTCGGGGCAGCTGATGACAACGGATGCTCCCCTGTCTTCTAGTCCCTGTTCCCGAAGGACTTCCCGCACGTTTTCTTCGATCATCTTTCTGGGTACTGAGTTAATTGCCGCATTTCCCTGGGGCTGATCCAGCCCGGGCTTTGTCACCCGGCCGATGCCTTCTCCCCCGTCGATCCGGACCATCCCGTCGTTTGTCAGCGTTACGGAAGCAAAGATCCTCGCGCCGGTGGTAACATCGGGATCATCTCCCCCGTCCTTTACCACAGCGCAGCTTACCGTTCCCGCTTCTTCATCCCGACTGATGTCCACGATCTCCGTGTTATAGGGGATCCCCTTGGGAGTCTGTATGGTGACGTGAAAGATATCCGACTTCGTCAGCAGCATCAAAAGCGCCGCCTTGGATGCCGCCGCAGCACAGCTTCCGGTGGTAAATCCGTTTCTCAGTTTTTGGTCCTGCTTTTCTTTTTCCATGGGTTTCCTATGGACCTTTCTACAGGTTATAAAGAATGGAATTGCAGATGGCAGCCGCCACCGTGCTTCCACCCTTCCTGCCCCGGTTTACGATATAGGGAACATCTCCCGAAAGGATCAGTTCCTTTGCTTCCACAACGTTAACAAAGCCCACTGGAACGCCGATGATCAGTTCCGGTTTCAGTCTGTTTTCCCGGATCAGTTCATGGATCCGGATGAGCGCCGTGGGGGCATTTCCGATAGCAAAGATCAGAGGCACGTTTAGGGCCGCTGCCTTGTCCATGCTCACCGTGGCTCTCGTTACTTCCAGCTCCTTTGCCTTTGCCGCCACGTCCTCATCCGCCATAAAGCAGTGGACTTCTCCGCCGTACTTACTAAGGGTCTTTTTGTTGATCCCCGAAAGAGCCATGTTGGTGTCCGTCACGATGTGGGCCCCTTCCCGGATCGCCTTCTTAGCTTTCTCGATGACATCCTCAGAAAAGCACATGGTGTCCGCATATTCAAAATCCGCCGTGGTGTGGATCACCCGAAGGATTGTGGGAAGGATGTCATCAGGCACCTCTTTTCCCATCTCCGTCAGTTCGCTCTGAATGATCCGAAAGCTTTCCTTCTCGATCTCGGAAGGTTTTAAGGTCTTAAAACTCATAGTTTCTTCCATCCGTTTCTGTCACGCATCAAAGTCCGATGGCTTCGTAGATCAGCCGGAAATCCAGGTTCTCCCGAAGGACATCCGCCAGCTTATCCAGCTCTCTCTCCCTTGTTACGGAGGCTTCCTCGATCTCCGGAACCTCAAAACGGCTCTTCTTTTTTTCTAACAAAATCCCCAGAAAACTTCTCGTAAACTCCGCGGAATCAAAGATCCCATGGATGTAAGTTCCTAGGACGGTGCCCTTTGTGATCACGGGAAAGATCTCTTCATCCGAGACGCTCTCTCCCATATGGATCTCGTAGCCTTCCACCTTCGTATGGGAAAGGGGGCCATAAAATCCGGTCAGGTCTCCGATCTCCGCCTGCACCTGCCGAAGTTCCTTCCGCTCTTCAAACCGTGTTTCCACAGGCAAAAGCCCAAGGCCTTCCAGGGTACCTCCCCCCTCCAAGCCTGCAGGATCGGATACGCTCTTTCCCAGCATCTGGAAACCGCCGCAGATCCCGATTACGGGAATCCCGCCTTCCGCCAGCTCCCGGATTTTCCCAAAGAGCCCGGTTTCCCGAAGCCACTTAAGATCCGCAAGAGTATTCTTGGTCCCGGGGAGGATCACAAGATCCGCATCCTCAAGGCCCTCCGGGGTATCCACGTACTTAAGATCCGCAAAGTTCAGGGATTCCAGTACGGTGAAATCCGTGTAGTTACTGATAAAGGGAAGCCGCACCACCGCGATCTTCAGTTCCGCATCCCCTGCCGCCTTCCGGTTATCCACCTTCAGCCGCTCCGACATGCTGTCCTCTTCATCCAGGTCTAAGGGAACAAAGGGCACCACCCCCGCAAAGGGAATGTCGCAGTAGGGTTTGAACATCTCAAGGCCCGGTTCCAAAAGGGTCTTATCCCCCCGGAACTTATTGATGATCAGGCCCTTGACTCTCTTTCTCTCAACTTCCGGCATGAGTTGGATGGTCCCAAGAAGTTGGGCAAAAACTCCGCCGGGATCGATGTTTCCCGTCAGCAGCACCGGCGCATCCAAAAGTTCCGCCAGACCCATGTTGACGATGTCGTTTTTCCGAAGATTGATCTCCACCGGACTTCCGGCTCCTTCGATGATGATCACATCCGCCTTTTTTGCCAGTCTCTCGTAGGCGGCTTTGATCTCCGGGATGTAATCCGTTTTCCGTTTAAAGTAATCCTTGGCCTTCATGTTGGCCAGGGGAAGTCCGTTGATGATCACCTGGGAGGTGGTGTCTCCCATGGGTTTTAACAGGATGGGATTCATGTCGGAGGAGGGCTCCATTCCGGCGGCATAGGCCTGCAGTGCCTGGGCTCTTCCGATCTCCCGGCCATCTTTTGTGACAAATGAGTTCAGGGCCATATTTTGGGATTTAAAGGGCGCCACCCGGTATCCGTCCTGACGAAGTACCCGGAGGATCCCCGCCGTCAATATGCTCTTTCCAACCCCTGACATGGTGCCCTGGATCATGAGATTTTTCGCCATGCTTGCTCCTTTTATCGCGCCGTAAAATAAGATCACCGAAGCTTATGGAAAAACTCCGTCTCTTCTTTCCCGTCCAAAATGATCTCGCCGAGATCCTCAATGATGGTCCCCGTGCGGTCCGTATATTGATACAGGGATTTATCCGTGTACCAGATCATTCCCTCTTTTACTGCCTTGAAATCCGAGAAGCTTTCCTGGTCCCGGCACAGCTCCTCGATCGATGCCGGTGCATCCGCGATGGCAGAGTTGTAGATAAGGATGTCCGACTCTGCGGCATAGGCATAAAAGGCCTCCATGCTGATGGTCATCTGGCCTTTGCCGTTCTCATCCTCAT
>JAFUUM010000312.1 GCA_017477805.1 Lachnospiraceae bacterium | reverse complement strand
CTCTTGTATTTGCACTGAAGGCAAATTCCGATGCTGTCTTTGAACCGGCATTAACAGGAAACACTCTGGACAGAGGAGATTCCGTGGGAGAGGGCAGCGTCAAAAAGAGCGGAAACGGCTTTGACCCCGCCTATCCCTATTCCACAAACGGCATCAAGGAGCTTCCGGAACTGGACAAGTCCGTGTCCAAAACAGGGGGCAGGACCCTTGTGGGCTCTTCCAATTACAAAACCAACTTCACCCTGGCCCAGGGCCTTCCCGTGGAGCGTATCGTGGATGCCAAATATCTCATGGGAGAGGCCAATGAGCATTTCGGAGAAGTGTTCTACGGCACCTTCTTTGCGGACTATACGGATGAGACGGGAGGTGTGTGCGCCACCGTTTATCAGGCTCAGCAGAACTTCCCCAAGGCGGTGAAATCCGATGCTTCCGGGATCTATGTTCATTTGGTCCCTGAGGGAGTCGGAAACGTGGTGATGCAGCCCGGCATGAGCAGGGAACAGCGCTTTTTATTACATTTCCACAGCGCAGAGGAACCGCTTTTGGAGATCGATAACCGGAGCCTTATTTATCAAATGCCCGACAGACCGAAGGTATCGCCCGGGGTCTTTGCGAAGGCCGGTGTGATGCCGGAGATCTTTGTGGATCAAAAGTCCATGAACCCTGAGGTGGAGATCTCTCTTATCGCCAAGTGCGATGCCCACACCCGAAGCTACGGTATGCTGAACTTCGGAGACGGTCCGGATCCCAATTACACTAAACAGGGACGGGGCAAGGGCAATCTTGTCTGGACCAATAATGAATATGATTTTCCTCATGCCTGTGCCCTGCAGTATGCCCGCACCGGCGAGCGTAGATTTATGGATTATCTTATTGCCTCAGCGAACCACTGGATGGATGTGGATGTTTGCCACTTCAGCGAAGATCCTTTGCTCCTTGGCGGACAGTGGGAACATACCCGCGGCCATGTTTTGGACGGTGTGATGGTGTGCTCCCATGAATGGGTGGAGGGCCTTTTGGACCTGTATCACCTGACGGGAGAGGAACGAGCACTGGAGACCGCCCTTGGGATCGGCGAGAACATCCGTCGGCTTCTTGATACGCCCATGTATCAAGTCAGCGGCGAAAGTAACGCCAGAGAAACGGGCTGGGCTCTTCGCAGTCTGACTGCGCTCTATGTGGAGACCCGTGATCCCAAGTGGGTAGAAAAAGCGGATTGGATCGTTTCCCAGTTTGAGGCCTGGTCGGAAAAATACGGCGGCTGGATCGCACCTTATACGGACAACACCCTGATCCGGGTGGGCTTTATGATCTCCGTGGCGGTGGGTTCGCTGATGCGGTATTACCGGGTATTTCCATCGGATAAACTAAAGAACCTGATCCTTGGAGCCATTGATGATTTAAAAGAAAACTGTTTGTTGGAAAACGGACTGTTTTATTATAAGGAACTCCCCAGCCTGAACAGACTTGGAAACAACACCCTCCTGGTGGAAGCAATGACCATCGGCTACGAACTCACAGGAGACAAGGAATATCTGAAAGCAGGTCTTGCAACCTTCTGGTCCGGTATCCGAAATGCGGCCGGTCCCGTTGTGGGAGAGAAGGAGATCGTGGAAGATGCGGTGTTGGTAAAATCCGGACCGCCCAAGACTTTCGCCCAGAGTTTTATCCCGCTGGCAGTCTTTTACAAGGCGGCAGCGGAAGCCGGGCTATTAGTTGACTAAAACGGCTCCCTATGATTAAATGATATTCGCTGTGGAAAGGGAGTGTAGAGAGAATACTATGTTAGAGTCTTTAAAGAAAAACAAAAAAGGGATCCTGTTGATGCTGGTCTCCGCCCTGTCGCTGGCGGTGGGACAGCTGCTTTGGAAGTTTGCGGACTTAAGTGATATCGGAACAAAGATCCAGTCTTTTTCCGGCATCGTGTCCCTGGTGCTGGCTATTGCCCCCGGCTTTATCGTGTATGCCGTTGGCGCGCTGGTGATGACCATTGCACTGGGAAGCGGAGAACTGTCTGTATTGCAGCCTGTAAACTCCATGAGTTATGTATTTGCCCTGATCCTGTCGGCAATCTTTTTGCCTGACGAAAAGATCACGGTCCTTATGGTGATCGGTGTCTTCGTGATCATGGCCGGAGTTGTGATGATCGGAGGTGGCAGCAAAGATGAATAGTTTTGTGATCGTGACCGCCTTCGTGGTAATGGCCTTTGTTTCGTCCTTTGCAAGTTATTTCCTGAAGATGTCTTCTTCCGGAAAGCATAGCGGAAAGCTTGGAATGCTGCTGTCCCCCTTCTTTTATCTGGGCGGCGTTTTGTACGTCATCGCAGCGGGCATCAACATTTACCTGCTCCAGTATCTGCCCATGGCCATCGTAATGCCTCTTGGTTCAACCACCTATATCGTGACCATGTTCCTGTAGGTAAAACTCTTAAATGAGAAGATCACAGGCAGAAAGATCCTGGGCATGCTGATCATCATCGTGGGTGTTGCCATGGTAGCATCCGGAAAGATGTAAGTTAATTTATTAAAATATTCGAAATTGTCACAAAAAGACTCTGATGAGGAGTCTTTTTTGTGTTACAATATTTTTACATCAAATTCTCGAATCTTCTGCATGAACTGCAGGCAGGGGTACGAGAAAAGTACGAAAGGGGAAAGAAACATGAAAAAAAGGATCATGGCAGTCCTTCTGGCGCTCATCCTTGTATTTGTGATGATGCCGGCAGTGGAAGTGCAGGCAGCGGATGGGGTATTTACCACAAGTACACGCTGACAAAGTTCATTAACAGGTACAATAACGTTACCATCAAATCCGGCGTTACGGTTACCATGAAGAAATTCTCACCGGATCCTCAGGGTCTGGAGATCAGCGGGTCTCTTATTGTGGAACCCGGTGGTGCTCTGGTAGGTCCCGGCTGTATCATTTTCCAGCGGACATCTACCTTCTCCGGCATCAATCTGTATTACCGGGTGGCCGGTGTGGAAAAACTGATCCCGGAGAACAATTTTGCGAAATTGATCCCTCCCGGTAATAACGACTACCAGCCCACGTTTTATTGGAATGCAGCCGCAGGACACTATTATCTTGTGGGGGATTTTAATGCGGATCCCTATTTTGATCCCAATGCTTCCGTGGATGCAGCCTATGCCGTATCAACAAATCTGGGACAGGAAGCTCCCGGCAGATGGGGCAACGTCGTCATCGGTCCCGGCGCGATTGTTAATATCGCGGGCGTGAATCGGACCATCGGCATCACCAAGGCCCTGGTGGTTCAGGCAGGCGGTAACCTCATCGGCGGTCAGATCGACATTTTCACCACTGCCGCACCGACCCAGGGCATCCAGCTGTATTATCGCTTTAACGGACAGATCAAAGCCATTCCCGGCAACAATATGGCAGGCTTTTGGAACGGCAACTTAGATCCCAATAACAGTGCGAGATTTACCTATGATGCATCTGTGCCCGGTTATGTACTGGACGGTATCTTTAACGGAGGAGATCCCTTCGGAGGCGGACAGACCATCAGTAACAGCACCGGCGGAACACCCGTTACCGGAGATGTTGTTCCCGTATACCGTGTATTCAGACCGACGACGGGCGAACACCTTTACACCATCAGCGCCACCGAGCGTGACAGCTTCGTGGCTGCAGGATGGAATGATGAAGGCGTGGCCTGGCAGACACCCGCAAAATCCAATACCCCTGTTTACAGGGTGTATCACAGATCTGCGGATTATCATCATTACACAACAAGCACGGAAGAGCGTGTCAGCCTGGTAGCCTCCGGCTGGGAAGATCAGGGCATTGCCTGGTACTCCGGCGGCACAACGCCTCTGTACAGGCTCTATGATCCCAAAGCAACTCCCGCAGGCTCACATCATTACACCATGAGCGCAGAGGAGAGAAGCCAGCTCCTTGCAAGCGGCTGGAACGATGAAGGCATCGGCTGGTACGGAAAGTAAAGACAAATTGAGCAGGCATAAGCCGAAAGAAGACACAAAAAAAGGAAATCCGAAAGGATTTCCTTTCAGACTGGAGACAAAGGCTCAAACATTTCGATGTTTGGGCTTTTTTCTTTACAAAAAAACATGACATTTGTGTCATTTTGTGTTAT
>JAFUUM010000311.1 GCA_017477805.1 Lachnospiraceae bacterium | reverse complement strand
TGTCTGCGTTTTGCGTCATCATATGTGAAAACCCTCCGTATGTTAGGTTTATTATATCACAAAATGACACAAATGTCATGTTTTTTGTAAAGAAAAAAGCCCAAACATGGAAATGTTTGAGCCTTTGTCTACAGTCTGAGACTTCCCGCGGAAGTCCTTTTTCTGATCTTTATCATCGGTTTTGCTTTGTACACGACCCTGTGCTGGAGCCGCTTTGTCCGTTTTAACTACGCAGTGCTCTTCCCTGCCCTGATCCTCCTTGGGCTTCTCCATGCGAAAAAGCTCGATGAGAAGGAACGTTTCTTTTATGGGGTGGCAACCCTGTTTTCTCTCCTGGATTTCTTTGCCACGCTGCTGCTGACAAACCTGGTCCTCTATGCCTCCCTGCCCTATCTTCTGGTAGGTGCCGTGGCAGCGCTCCTGCCCGTTTCCAAAGCAGCAAACACGCTTCCCGATGGGAAAGCGAAGACACCTGTGGCCGCGGCCGCACTGATCCTCATCGCCTTTATGTTCTTCCGGAACGCCTACCTGATCCGCCCCCTGGCCGGAGATGTCTTCTCCATTTTCCAGCTCCACGGTATCGTCAAAGCCGGCCCTGCTGCCGGTGTCATCACGGAATACATGGGTGCGTACATCCAGAACGAGAGCGTAAAGGAATGGGAACAGTACGTGCCCGATGGCAGCAACATTTACATTGTGGGACCTTCCACCGACACCCTTGGTTATCTGTACAAAAACACCGGGGTTTCCGCTCCCTCTCTGGTCCCCACACCGGATTACAACGATTCCTTATTCACCTACTGGGAGATGAATCCCGATAAATATCCGGACATCGTCATCGTTTCCTGCTGGTACGGGGCCCTCAACGTCGAAGAAGACTCCTGGATCATGAACTGGATCAAAAACGATTTTTCCTATTCTTCCTCCGTGGACGGAAAATACTGGAGATACTATTTCCGCTGAGCACCAAAGACCAGTGCCAAAAACACCGGTACAGTGATGGCCAGTGGATAGATGTACCGGAAGTTCACGGTAGGTCCAAGGAACATGGTCATCTGATATAAAAAGGGCAAAAATGAAAACAAAAGTGCCCTGTACTTTCGCAGATACCATAAAGCAAGCATGCTCAAAAGCAGAAGCCAGAAATACAGTGCCGGCTTAAACAGGTATTTCAGCACCGGCCAGTTTTCATAGGCATTGCCGTTTAATACATGGGCATAGACTGCCTTTAGGCCGGGCAGATAAGAAATATTCTTTACCCCTTCAAAATCTTCGATCTGATCCGTGTAATTAAATGTGTAGATCAGTCCATATTCCGTATCATCCCCATATCCCAGGGACTCCGCGTGGGTCCTGTCTTCCATGTACCAATAACCCACATTCAAAACAAGAAACGCATCCAGGTACTCATTGGGATATTTGCATCCCATCCTCGCCCATGCGGAGAGCGTCTCTCCCGTATCCTCAAACCACACGCTGCCGGGTACCATGGACTTTACCGCATCGATGATGATGGGATTGTAGTTGGTCCAGACGTTATCCGGAAAATATTTATCCAGGATCGCCATCGTCTCCTCATCCAGATCCGTATAATTCAAAACCGCTGCCCGGGACATCTGGGCAAGAGGCACGCTGGCCATCTCGATCTTTGGGCCGCGAATGGCACCTATCACCGCATAAAGACCCTCTCCGGCACCGTAGGCACCAAGGACGATACACAGCCCGCAGATCAAAGCCTTCATCCGGTGTCCCTTGCCAAAGAGCACCGCAAGAATACCAAAAACCGCATAGGCGTAGATGGCATTATTTCGAAACTGTGCCGATAAGATCCCGGATGCGATCATTCCCAGACAGATCAGGAACCGGGCCCCTCTGCTGTGCTGCTGAAAGGACTCCCAGATCAGGAGCACCGTCAGCAAAAAGAAGGCGGAGAAATAAATATCCTTGGTAACGCACATGGCAAGCACCGGATGAAAAGGCACCAGCGCATACACTGCCATCATCACAAAAGCCGGGATCAGTTTTCCCGTGATCCGGGTGACCACCTGACAGGAATAACCCAGGATCAGAGAGAGCACCAGCATCTGCACCAACGAATACACCGCGATACCGGCCTCATAACTTCCAAAGAACTCCCCGATCAAAAGCCCCCAGCGGATCAGCGCCGTGTGGAGGATGGGATGGAGTCCGTAAAAGAAAATGTATCCCTTATAGGCATTGGAAAACTGCCTGTGGCAGTCATAGGACATGATCCCGGGGAAATAAGCAAGAAAAACCGGGATCCAGCATGCAAAGATCACTGCTGCCAAAATAACGGGCAGCCACCTCACCAGTTCCGGGTGCCGAGCTCCCGCCTCTTCCTTTTTCTGCTTTCCGACCTGCCCCAAAAGATCAAACAGGAGCAGCACAAGATAAACAAAAATACCGGGAATGAGTCCCCAAAGGACAGACTGCAAAAAGAGCAACCCCTTTCCCGCAAGACCGGGAGGGGTTACCCCTTCGTAAACCAGGTGCCGGGCCGTAAAATGAGCAAGAGCCATCAACGCTCCGGCACCCCAGGAAAACAGGAACCGTCTCAGGTTCCAAACTTTCTCTAACTTATCTTTCATTTATGTTCTCTCGCATATTCCACCCACTGCCCGTAAGGCTGAGGCCTGTCAAAGAGATACCCCTGAGACATCTCGCAGCCGATGCCCCGCAGGAATTCGAACTGATCCTCGTGCTCCACGCCTTCCATGACAGCCTGAACTTTTAAGCGGTCGGTCATATCGATGATGGCGGAGATCACTTCCTTGGTCCTAGGATTCTCGTGGTAGGTCTTCAAAAACTCCATATCGATCTTTAAGACATCAAACTCGAAATTCTGAAGGGTATTCAGGGAAGAATAACCGCTTCCGAAATCATCGATCCAAACATGGAACCCGGCCTGGTGAAAACGCTTCAGTTCCCGCTGCAGGAAGTCGGGATTTTCGGAAAGGGAACTTTCCGTCACTTCCACATGCAGCAGGTTCTTGGGAATGTTGTACTTGTCCACGGCTCTCTGCACCATAGCCACCGTGTCCACCATCTCGAAATCCTTTCTCGAAAGGTTAAAGGAGATGGGAAGCTGCAGACCCTCTTCATCTATCATCTTCCGCTGGTTCTTACAGATCTGATCGATCATGTACTCATCCAGCTTGTAGATCAGATTATTCTGCTCCAGGATGGGGATAAAATCCACAGGGGACAGCAGCCCGTACTTGGGATCAAACCATCTTGCAAGCGCCTCGGCACCGCAGAGTTTTCCCGTTTCGGTGAAGATCAGAGGATGATAATAGACCTGGATATACTCATTCTCCAGAGCTTCATCCAGCTTATCCACGACGTACTGATGCTTGGCAAGCGTATCTTCCATCTTCGCATCAAAATACTTATAGCAGATATCGAAACGCTTCTTGATGCTGTCACAGGCGATCTTTGCCTTGTCACAGATCAGGCTCATGTCATCTTCTTCTTTTTCCGGCTCGTAGATACCGGCTTTCAATTCCAGTTTGGTACCTCTCTGGAATTTCTTTAATTCATCATGGACTTTCTGGATCCGGTCCACAAGATTGTCGGTAAAAGCGATCATGACAAACTGATCCGCATTGACCCGTCCTATGAGATACTCATGGAATTCCTGCTGTAAAAGGTCTCCAAGATTCCGGATGAGGTCGTCTCCCGCAAGGAAGCCGTAGCGCTGGTTAAAGCCCTTAAAGTTTGCGATATCGAAATAGACAACACAATAGTGCCTGTTGTCCCGGTCCGACATCTGTTTCAGTTTCTTGGCACGCTCTTTAAAGAAGGACATGGTGGAAAGCCCGGTCATGGCATCCTGATCGTCCGCAGAGTAGATCCTTGCAAAAGGATTTGCCTCGTCCGCCTCTTTGGCCAGTTCTTCGAAATTACCGCCAACGACTTTTCCCTGCCCGATGCGCTTTGCGCGGTATCTCTGATGCTCGGAGATCTTTACGAATTTCTGCATCTCCTCGCGGATCATGGGCTTACCGAAACAATAACCCACATCGCAGTTGATATTGGCCTTTTCTACGCCGATAAATCCGATGTCGCTGATATCCCGGATCCATTTCTCCGCAACGGAAGAAAACAGTTCATGAGGCAGACCGAATAAGATCACCACAAAGGAATCATCGGCGATCTGGTACACTTCCACGGGATACTGGGTATCCAAAAGCACGGAAGCAACGCCTTTCTGGATCTGGTTTCCTGCAACTTCACCGTAGCAGTCGCTGTAAAATTTCAGTTCATCTAAGGAGATGGTACAAACATAGATATCCTGACCAAGGAAGACTTCGTAATCCGACTCTAACTGATTTCGGTTCCGAAGTCCGGAAACACGGCTGTGGGTAGCACTCATTAAAAGTTCCAGCTGGACCTGGGCGCCGTAACGCTTCTGGTCGTAGCTGACAAGGACCATGATCATGATCACCGCCATGAGGCAGCCATACTGAAACAGGAGCTTATCCGTCAGCCTTCCGTACCAGTAGATCTGGTTAAAGAACAGGCCGAAACTCACCATAAGATAGGCAATGTAATAGACGGGAGACACGATGAAGATACAGGATCCCATCATCATGGCCATGACAAAAACAAGACCGGAAAGATCCCGAACATACAGGTAGGCCCCAAGCCACACACCGCCGATGGTGCAGGCGATGGAATAGCATACGATGATGGTGACCATCACCTTATGGGAGATCTGGGTCTTTGTGCTGCGGTGGTAAATACAGACAAGGTACGTGGCAAGGTTCACCGCCGACATGATGGCAAGCGACACCGTGCACTCACCGTATCCGTATGACCGGAACACAGTGATCATCACAAGACCCAGGGCCGCCAGCAAAATGCTGCACAGTCCCGTAGTCAGGTTCGTCCGGTCAAAATATGCCTGTATCTCTTTGTTTCCGATACCAAGGTAGGATTTCATAGAAAAATAAATCTCCCCTCAAGTAAAACGCTTAATCCTCAAATCCGTTGGGATTGTTACTCTGCCATCTCCAGGAGTCTTCGCACATCTCCTTTAACTCACGCTCTGCGACCCAGCCCAGTTCTTC
>JAFUUM010000310.1 GCA_017477805.1 Lachnospiraceae bacterium | reverse complement strand
CCATTTGGCTTTCGATTTATCTCGGCGGTCTGCGGAATTTTGATGGTCCCTGTCATGTTTTTATTTCTGCACGAATTGATGCAGAGCACCCTATATGCAACAGGCGGTACCATCTTGCTGATGACAGACTTCTTAAGGACCGCCCTTTCGAGAAAAGCCACGCCGGATACGCTGGTTGCGCTGTTTCTCCTGCTTTCCATGGCAGTGTTACACCACTGTCATAAACGGCTGACGCAGGCGATGGAAAGTGAAGAGGGCGTCCAATTCTGCAGGAATATGAAAGATTTCGCCTGGTTTATGGTGCTTGGGATCACGCTTGGTATCTCTGTTTCTCTAAAGTGGACGGGCGTATTTTTATTTATCGGTGCCGGTGTTATATTGATGGCTGATTTGATAACCGTGTGGCGTCGAGGTGGGCATTCCGTAGCACGTGATCTCATTATAACGGGTGTTTGCATCGGAGTGGTTCCCGCGGTGATCTATGTGGTCTCCTTCCTACCGGTGTATCAAACCATGGGTTATGAAAACGTCCTTGCGGGTGCGGTTCAAAAATCACTGGATATGTTTTCCTTCCATAAAAATGCCTTGAGGGGACATGAGTATGCCTCAGCCTGGTTTACCTGGCCGATATCATATAAACCGTTGGTGGATCTGATCGTTTCTTATGGTGATGGAAAGATGTCTGTGGCAGCAACTTTCGGTAATCCTCTTGTATGGTGCGGACACCTTGCAGCCCTTGCGGTCTCAGCTTATCAGGGCTTTTGCCGGGGCCGGCGGACGGATCGATTACTGACGATATTATATCTTTCGTTATCGATCCCCTGGGTGTTCATCGGAAGAACTACCTATATCTACCAGTATTACGGCTGTATGTTGGCGGGAACGGCGCTTCTCACCAGCCTTTTTTGGCGTGCGGCCGGCACCGGAAGGGCAGGGAAGAGAGCAGTGGGGGCATACTTTGTCCTGGTCCTTCTATGCTTTGTTCTCTTTTATCCGGTACTGACGGGAAATGCCGTATCCGCTTCCTATATCCAAACCTGGCTGGAGTGGGGCCGAAACTGGAAGTTTACCTTATGATAAGGAAACTCGAACCTGAAGTTTTGACCGGCGTCCGCAAAGCCTTATAAACAGAATGGTTGACTAATACATTAAAACGAGAATTAATAATTTAATACTGTAAAAATGAACGAATGGAACCGAGATGAGAAAATAAAATACGCGCGGTATGGAATTGCACTTGCAGTGGCTGTGATCCTTCTCCACAGGGCATTTCCGGCCTTTTTGCTGATCGCCCTGACCTTGGTTTTGGCTCTTTTCCTAAAGCTTAAGCCTGCCGGCTTTTTCGCGGCCGGTTTTTGGATCGCACTCACTCCGGCTTTCTGGGGGCTGGGATTTCGGGGCGAATACTTGATGGATACTTGGAAGATCGCAGTTTCCCAGCTGGCAGACGGACCCTATGGACGGTCCGGATACAGCCTTGTACGACGAATTATCGCACCAGGTGTTACGAATATGTGGCAGCTTCCGGAGTATGCCCCGGAGAGAGAGTACAATCTGACTGCAGCTCTTTTTAAATCCGAGATGAATCAGCCTGAGGCCGGGATCCTTCCCTGGAGTTATGATCCTGCCTTTGCTAAGGTGGTGACGGTGCTCTTATTGTGGACCGGGGTTCTCCTTAGCATCTTCGTGGTGGTCTATGGACTGGGACTCTGTTTCCGTCAAAAGAAGGTGGTCCTTCCCTGCTTTTTCTTTTTGGGGATCGCCGTTCCTGTTATACTGTATTTGATATACCCCCTCAGTACGATCCTGGATATCCGGTTCCATTTCTGGATCCCTGTGCTGAAGGCTCTGCTGTGCGGGATCACTGCCGACAACATCGCAATAAAAAACAAAGAAGCTTCGTGAATTTATAGAAAGAACTGGCTCCGGATTTGGAAGAAAGAAACAACAGGTTCACTTTAATTAAATATCGGCTGGTTGGAAACGGCGTCGGAGAATGCGTGATCCTCTGGTTTTTGATCGTGATCCTGGCGCTCCTGATCAACGGACTGACGGATCTTTTGCCCAGAGAGTTTGTTAACGCATCCTATGGGGAAACGCGGTCGGAGCTTTTTGCGGTCCCTCTCTGGAAGGGGATCCTCCTTTATTGTGTTTTCACCCCGCTTTTGGAAGAAGTGATCTTCCGGATCGGACTCTTCGGGATGGGGCGGGACCTGCTTTTAAAGGCCGGCGTGAAGCGATGGAAGGCAGTTACGGTGTTTCTGCTGATCTCTGCCTTTGTCTTTGCGCTATACCATGGTAATCTTGTTCAGGGCAATTACGCCTTTTGGATGGGGCTTGTGCTGGCATTGGGGTATGAAGCCACGGGGGCAGTGCTTTCTCATATCCCGGCTCATCAGCTGGCAAACCTTGTGATCTATCTTTTGGCTTACGCCCCGGGTCTCTATAAGACCCTGACGGCGCCGCTTTTCTTAGTGCTTTACGCGCTCCTGGGGGTAGGGGGCTGCGCATATTTTATCTATATTGAAGGGAAGGTATGTAAAAATGGATGATCAAAAGATCACGAAAAGAAATGTCTGGTGTTTCCCCATAGGGACCATCGGACGGGACATGGTGTATGTGCTGGTTTCCAATTTCCTCTTAACCTACATCGTGTTTACCAGAGAACTGACCAATGCCCAGCTTGGTGCCATTACGGCTATCATGGTGGCGGCCAGGATCTTTGATGCGTTAAACGATCCCATCATGGGAAATATCATTGAGCGGACCCGCAGCAAATGGGGCAAATTCAAACCATGGCTCCTGGCAGGTGCAATTTCGACAACAGTTGTTATCGTATACCTGTTTAACACGAACCTGACGGGCTGGGCCTTTATCACCGCTTTTGGCATTTCCTATTTTGCTTTCAGTATCACCTATACCATGAATGACATCGCCTACTGGGGCATGATCCCGGCCCTCAGCCGTGACAGCCACGCCCGGGATACCATCACCTCAAGGGCAACTCTTTTTGCCGGTATCGGCAACGGACTTGCCAGTGTGGCCATCCCCATCTTTACCGCAGGGGCCATGGCCCTCGGCGGCAGCACCAAGAGCGGCTATGGTATCATGTCCATCATCATCGGCATCCTCGCCCCCGCCTTTTTGGTGGCAACCCTTTTAGGCGTCAAGGAAAACCGGGATGACATGAAGACCGCACCGGTGCCTTTGTCCATGAAAAAGATCGTATCTACCCTGACGGGGAACGACCAGCTTATGTGGATCGGCCTTTGCTTCCTGATCCAGGAGACAGGCAGCTGTATCATCGCCGGCGGTATCGGATCCACTTACATTTATTTCACTTACGGCTATCGCGGGGGTCTTTACTCCACCTTTACGCTGGTGGGTATGAGTGCAACGGCGCTCCTGATGATCTTTTATCCCGCCATCAGCAAAAAGCTTGGGAGAATGCGCCTCATGGCTGTGCTTGCCGTGATCTCCGTCATTGGCTACGGCATGATGCTGGTATCGCCCCTTGTTGGAACCGGCAATGCAGCTTTCTGGATCCTGACCCTTGGGTTTATGAGTGCCAGCTTTGGCCAGTACGGTTATTACCTCATCATGATGATCTCCATCTTAAATACGGTAGAGTATAACGAATACCGTTTCGGCGAAAGGGCAGAGGCCATCATCGCATCTCTGAGACCTTTCCTGACGAAGCTCAGTTCCGCTCTTGTGGTTGCCATCACTTCCGTAACTTACATGATCTTTGGAGTGACAAGCTACACCAACCAGATCTCTACCTTTGAGAACCGGGCCGCTTCCGGCGCCATCACTGAGGAAGAGAAGTTGGATGCCATCGATCAGGTGCTCTCCACCGTGGATCCCTCCCAGACTTCCGGTCTTTTGTGGGTCATGGTGATCCTGTCTCTTGTGCTGATGATCATTTCCTATCTGATCTACAGAAAGAAATATGTCCTCGATGAGGCGGAGTACGAGAGGATCTGTAAGGAACTTGCCGAGAAGAAAGGCAATAAATAAGAAGGCTTCGAGAAGAAAGAGATTGCCCCGGAAGTCGACGGGGTGTAAAATGATCATGTATTTTTATCAACATATGAGGAGAGGAAACAGGTAATGAGTTCCATTAAAATACCCAAAGGCTACCATTCCGAGCTGAATCTGCATGATACTCAGGTGGCCAT
>JAFUUM010000309.1 GCA_017477805.1 Lachnospiraceae bacterium | reverse complement strand
TTTGTTACACGGATGGCTTCATCGATGGCTTTGTGCACATCCTCCTTTTCATAGAGGTGGTACATGGGGCCAAGGACCAGGGTGGCATCGAAGCTGTTATCTTCAAAACGGCTGAGGTCCGTGGCATCTCCCTGATAGGATTCCAGTGTCTCCAGTCCCTTACTCTTTTCCTGTAAAACATCCAGGTTCTTCTGCACCAGTACCACAGCAGTGACATCCATTCCCTCTGCTGCCAGTGCCCGGGAGTAAGTTCCCGTTCCGGCCCCCACTTCCAGCACCTTGGATCCTTTCTGTGCGTAGCGATGGATATAGTTCATGGTGGTTGCATATTCCAGGCGGCCGTGGACCGTGCGAAACAATCTGTCATCCTCCATATATTCTTCGTAAAAACTGCTGACGATCTTCTCTCTTGTTTCTTCCATTCTTCCTACATTCCTTTCCACCGGAGTGGTCATTTTTTACTTGCAAATAAACTTGCCGTATTCTTTGGGCAGATCAATGGCTCCGTTCTGTACATGCCCCATTAAGATCTCCCTGACCTTATCCTCGGGCAGTTCCGTGATGGCCTTTAAAGATCCCAGGCTGCGGATGTACTCCACCAGATCTTCCACGTCGGTGATGTGCAGAGAATCCTTATAAATCTCTGACCGCACATCGGTAAATTCCGCTCCAAGCTTTTCACCGCCGTTTTGCATGGTGAAATTGTGATTGGGTTTAAAGCTTTCGCCGCCAAGTTCAAACCACTCTGCGAGCTTCTCCACGAAATTGTTTTCGCCAAGCGTCGCGCAGTAGAAGGTGCCGCCCTTTTTCAAAACTCTTCGAACTTCCTTCAGTCCCTTTTTCAGATCGGGTACATGATACAGCATGGAATGGGCAATGATCACGTCAAAGGATCCGTCCTCAAAGGGCAGGTCCTGAATGTCCGCATGACGGTACTCCACGTTATCCCGCTCTCCGATATTGATCTTAGCGGTTTCCAGCATGCCATCGGACAGATCCGTTAACACCAGTATCCCGCATTTTCCAAGCAGCTCGTCTCGGCCCATCCAGATGCTTCCGGTGCCGCATCCCAGTTCCAGAACTTTCATGCCGTCCTCGATCTTATAATTCGAAACGATCCAGTTGCCGTACCCCTGTTTATTGGTAGAGCACTTGTCATGAAACGAAATGCGGGTGCTTAACCCCACAGACGTTTTATACTGCTCCTTTACCGCTTCTGCATCGTTGGAACTTCCTACTCTCATTCTTGTTTCTCCATGATCTCCTGATAGATTTTATTGATGAAGGGGGATTTGTGCTCAATATAGCGGTCTATATCCCGGGGATACAGCGCAGCTCCCTCTTCCTTGATCCGGCTGTACTCCCGTACTGCTGCCGGATGAGCGCGTAAATAATCCCGAAAGGCGATGTGCCGTTTCAGTTCCGGAGAGTTCTCCGGACAAACGTAAAGATGGTGCTTTCGCAGATGCTCTTTCCCCTCATAGCGAAAGGCTTCCCTGCCGGGGATCCCGAGGTCCCCCTCGTATTCATAGCCAATGGCTGCCAGTCTTTTGATCACTTCCGGAAGCTGTTCTTTCCCTGCGATGACCACGTCGATATCAATGATGGGCTTTGCGGAAAGCCCCGGTACTGCCGTACTTCCCACGTGTTCGATCCCCAGTGCCAGCTTCCCCAGCGCCGCCTTGATCTCCGTTTCGATCTCTTTGAAGTTTTGTTTCCACGCCTCATCGTAAGGCGTTACAACAACCTGCTTGGTTTTCATGTATCGCTCCAGAAGCGCTACGGCTTCTTCCATTGTGATGCAGTCTGCGAATCGATCCGGCCACATCATCTCGTTACCCGGAATTCATTACCCGGAATTCATTTTTTAAGCCACGGATATAACCTGCTTGTGCCTAAGGCCGAATGCTCCATTTCTTTTAGCCACAGACTTTTCCGGTCGCACTTGTTTAGAAAAATCATTTTGTGCCCTTAACGAAATGTTTCTCTGTTCTTAGTCACAGCCTCCACCAGGATCTTTCCTCCCCGATCATTGAAGATGTGCTTAAACCGTTGTGCAGTGGATGTCTTAAGCACATCCGCTGATTGCCGGTAGTTTTCCGGATCGAAATGGTGTGCCCGGTCCAGTCTGCGCAATCTGTTTTAGGCACAAATCCGCCGGATCAAACGTTCTTCGCGATCATCATCACGCCGGAGATGATCAGAAGAAGGATCACCAGATACTTTGCTTTCTTCTCATTAAGGATCTTACTGCTGCCCATGCCGGCATATAAGCCAATGAGCATAAAGGGAAGCATGAGCGCCACCTGCTTTAGGGATGCCAGCGTAATGATCCCGAGAACGGAATACAGGATCACCCGGAATGTGTTTTCTACGATAAAAACGGCGCTGATGTTTGCCTTGAACGCTTCACCATTGTCCGTTACTCTGCCAAGGTAGGCCGCAAGGAGGGCACCAATTCCAAAGAGTCCGCAAAGAACACCAGACAAAAGACCGATGACAAACAGCATGGCCCGGGACTCTTTCAAGCGGATCTTATTCTGCTCCCGCAAAAACATCTCAATGCCCAAAAGGATGATAACAACGCCGAATACCACTTTGATATATCCGGGGTCTGCATTCCTAAGAAGCAGCGCACCGGGGATATTTCCCATAAGGACAAGGATCGCCAGGGGGATCCAGATCTTATGATCCAGTTTCTTTCTGTTCTTCAAGGTTAGGATGATATTGGAGGGATACCCGATCAAGAGCTCAACCGGGGATATGTTGATGTTTGTTGTGCCAAAGGCAAGTATGGATGTAAACACAAGGGTGTTGGCAAACCCGCAAAGGCCCTTGATAAAATAGGCCGCTGTGGTTGCCAGGATCCATAACCACATTGTTACTCTCCTTTATTTTTTCTTTTTGATCATCATGCAGGCGATGACGGAAACGATCACGTAAGCTGCAAACGCAATCGCAGATGATTCGATACCGAACTCACCGCCGGTGATGGGGAACGACTTACTTTCCAAAACATAGGATGTAATGGCGTATTCATCCACTTTTTCACCGATGGTCAACACACCGCCGATGATCACAAAATTCCAAAGCACATGAACGATACCGTTATTCCAAACGGATCCGCTCTCTATGGTGATCAAAGAGAACATCACGCCCACGGCGGTTCCCGCAAGGACCACGAGGATACAGCTTCCCACCGTAAACTCCATACCAAGGATATGAACGATACCAAATAGTACAGAGGGTGCGATCACAGCAACAGGAAGATTAAATGCTTCTTCCAGCGCATGGAAGATCACACCTCTGAACACCATCTCTTCAACAAAACCTGCGGCGATGGCGGTAAAGAAGATCCCAGCCGCCAAGGCAGATGCGGTATCCACGCTGTCCAGTCCGGAAGAAACAAATTTCCCGGGCATCACCAATAGATAAAACGCCGTAACCGCCAAAGGAAGAATGGTTCCGATGAGGATCCACTTAATGCTGGGATCAAACTTGGAAAGGCCGAAATCTTCCTTTTTCACCTTGAGCACTTTTTCAAGAAATCCCCGAAGAAGAAAGTACGCAATCACGAGATACAGGATCCCCGCCAGGGCATTACAGAACCAACCAGGCACTCCCAATGCTGAAGGGATACTTGCCACCACTTCCGCAAGAAGCTGCGAAAGGATCAGGATCACGATGGCTGCAACAGATACTCCGATTGCTTTCACTTTACTCATTTCAAATGTCCTCCCAGCAGACAAATAAGACTTTTACATTACTTTCCCTTTAGGCGTGCTCAGTATCTGTTTCATTGGCTACAAACAGCGATGTCAGGGCATAACCGCAGCCAAGATCTAACGTTCGTTTAAAGCAGGTACCTTCAGGACTTCTGCGTATCAACTCATCAAGAAGCCTGAATGAATTGGGGCCCATCAGATATTCCTTTGTAAAATACTTCTTATACTTTTCTATGTTGCTCATACACGCCTCCGCACATTATGACTTTTCCTTAATACTCCATCCATCATTTGTCAGCAGACACACTTCTCCGATGATCATAAGCGCTCTCCCTTAGCAAACAGATTATCTTTGCCCATCCCGCATACATAGGGGTTGCTGTCGTACATATGGCAAAAATCCAAAAAGTCTGCTCTCTTTTTCGGATCATTCATGATCTTTACAAGAATCTCGTTGGGGATCGTACGCGCAAATGCTCCGGGGCCGGCCAGAGAAATATTCTTAACTCCGTATTTTTCAAGAATACCTTTCAATTCATCAGGCATAAAATGATAAGTCACACACCAGGGAGATTCTCCACGGTCATAGGCCTCTTTTGTTTCTTCAACATCTCCAAGGAGTCCCGTTTCATATGCATTAACCACGGATTCTTTATTAAATGCGAAACCATCTATCATCTGTTCCCTACTGCTTAAACACCACTGAACCCACGGATCCTTGCTGTTTTTATCCAAGATAAACTGATTCTTCTGAATCGGATTTGCAAGATATGGTACGGATCCCAGCCTGCTGGATACGCTGATCATGATGCGTTTGTCCGCTATCCTCACCAGTTCTCCGATAACCTTTTCCTGATTGGGATAAGTGTAAGAAATCGGTGCGTCAAAAGACATAACAAGATCAAAACTGCGATCCGCATATGCCGAAAGATCTTCCAATGCGCCTTTTACAAAAGTAATCCTGTCAGCAACGCCTTCTCTCTCCGCAATCTCCTTTGCCTTGTTTATCATGGGCTGTGAGATATCAAAGTGAGTCACATGAATTCCCTGCTTTGCAAGGAGTATGGAAAATCTTCCGCATCCGGCTCCTCCGTCAAACGCTGTCCGTATTCCGTCAAGAGAATGTAAGAGTTCGCGCTCTATGTGTGCTTTCTGTACAATATCATCAATGAATGTGTTTTCCCGTTCTGCTTCCAGTTCTCCCTTATCGGGTTGGTTCCACATTCTTTCCGATATCTTGGTACTGTAACTATCCATCATGTTATTTTCCTTATGTTCTTTCACATACTGTATAAACTCAGGTGTTTTAGACCAATATTTAATGCCCCAGTTTTCAAAATTCCATTCATCCATATATTGGTTGCATTCATAGTCTACATAGTAAATAAGGCTATCTTTAACAACAAAGTTAGTCGGAAAATAATCTATATTTAGGCCTGCTTTCTTTGTGGCATCCGTCATTTCACGCACCTGCGTAATATAGGGCTCGACCGATATTTCGTCGCGTACCATATCAAAAATGGTTGGGCCCTCGATGTATTCTTTAACAATCCTCTCGGAATCTTCATCAATGGAAAGCATAAGCGGAATTCTTATTCCTGCATCTTTCAACCTTCTATAATCGTTTTTTTCCGCTTCGATCTTGTTGCCAAATGCATAGTACTCAC
>JAFUUM010000308.1 GCA_017477805.1 Lachnospiraceae bacterium | reverse complement strand
GGTTCCGTGAAAGAGTCGGATGTGTCCCGCATCGGCTGTTTCTTTAAGCCCAAATACGTGGAAGGCTATGGCATTTCCATCAGTGCTTACGATGCTATCTGCCAGTATCAGGAAGGTAACGAGAGCGAAGCCATCTACATTGGCCATACCTGGAAGAACTATTATTACTATTATGATCCCGAAGCCGGTGATTTCCGGGAGTATGGTGCTGCGGACATCACGGAGGAGGATTTAAAGGCCGCCGTGGGCTTTGACCTTGCGGAAGAGATCCGTGGTGAGGGCTTTACCGTGGACAGCATCATCCGCCGGGATAACGGCATCATCAACGTCAACTATTCTCTGACCGCCAAAGATGATGATGGCATGGTGGAGATCGATTATAAAAACGTGACCTACATCGAAAAAACCGGAAAGTTCCTGGATGTCTGGGGGTCGGGCGAAAACACCTGGCAGGCTTCCGATTTCGGCGGAACCTACGAAAGCGGATTTGGCGACTAAATTTGGTCGCACCAATTGCTATTCCCCCGCAAGCGTGATAAAACGAGAGTAAGGAATTCAGATTGCGGGGGAGGCAACATGAATACGAAACAGACCGGTGGGACCATCGATAATAAGAGTCGGAATTACTTTGCATTTCAGATCCTGTTTTTCACCGCAACGGTCGTGATCAATTTTGTGTTGCCGCGAACTGCCGGTGCATTGGGCATTCCTCTGTATCTGGACAATGTGGGCACGCTCCTTGCGGCCATTCTCGGCGGCTATCTTCCCGGCATTTTCGTCGGATATCTCAATAACATCATCAATATGCAGGGAAACCCCGGCAATGCGTATTATGTGGTCTTATCCACTCTGATCGCGGCCGGCGGTACTTATCTTGGTACAAAGGGCTTTTTTGATAAAATCGGAAAAGCCCTTTTAACGATCCCGGTGTTTGCGTTCATCGGTGGTGTTTTCGGTTCAATCCTGACCTACCTTCTTTACGGTTTCGGTATGGGAGAAGGGATCTCCGCGCCTTTCGCACGCATGCTCCTCGAGTCCGGTAAACTCAGCGTTTTCTGGGCGCAGATGGCATCCGATGTTGCCATTGATCTGATCGACAAAGGCATTACCGTTATCCTTGTATTTATCATCTTAAAGCTGATCCCCGATGATCTAAAACCCGGCCTATGGCTTACGGGATGGCGTCAGGCACCCATGTCCCGGGAAGCACTTGCGGATGCCAAAAAGAGCATGACCAGATCCTTTTCTCTTCGCAGCAAGATCATCACCATCATTTCCGTGATCATGGTATGCGTTGCCATTGTGACAACCATCATCAGTTACATCCTGTATCAGAAGTTCGCCATGAGACAGTACACCAACAACTGCACCAGTGCCGCAAAACTTGCGGCGGCACAGCTTGATCCCGAAAAGATCGATGACTATTTAGCACTTGGAAAAACTTCTCCGGAGTATCAGGCGGTCGAACAGAAACTGTACAGCATCCTCGAGGGAGACCCGGATATCGAATTCATTTACGTGTACCGTTTCCTGGAAGAGGGCGTGAAAGTCATCTTTGACCTGGATACGCCGGAAGTGCCGGGAGTAAAGGCCGAGGAGATCATCGCTCTCGAAGCATATCTGCAGCCCTACAAAGAGGATTTCCTTTCCGGAAAAGAGATCATTCCCCTTTTGGATGATACCCTCTATGGAGCGCTCCTGACGGTATTTGTTCCCGTTTATGATGATGCCGGCAAGTGCGTTTGCTACGCGGCTGCTGATATCCGGGTGGAAGATATCCGGAATTCGACGCTGAATTACATGACCAAGGTATTCTCGCTCTTTATGGGCTTTTATATCTTTATCCTCGCACTGTGCATCTGGCTGGTGGATTATCATCTTATCTACCCCATTACCGCCATGACCATATCGGCAAGAAAATTTGCCTATGATACGGAAGAGGGTCGGGATGAGAGCGTGGAGCGCCTGCAGCACCTTGATATTGCCACCGGGGATGAGATCGAGAACCTGTATGAATCCCTGTCCAAGACCATCGCGGAAACCGTCGGTTATCTGCAGGATGTGAAAAACAAGGGTGAAGAGATCGCTCACATGCAGAACGGCCTGATCTATGTACTTGCGGATATGGTGGAGGGCCGTGACAAAAACACCGGTGACCATGTCCGAAAGACTGCAGCATATGCCCGCCTGATCATGCAAAAGATGAGAGAGAAAGGCATCCATGAGGATATCCTGACGGATGAGTATCTGGAGGATATCGGAAATTCCGCGCCCCTTCATGATGTGGGCAAGATCATGGTTTCCGATGTGATCTTAAATAAACCCGGCCGCCTGACGGAGGAAGAGTTTGCCATTATGAAGACCCATACCACCGCCGGTAACAAGATCATTTCCAGCGCCATGTCCCTGGTATCCGACAGCGGTTATCTGAAGGAAGCCAAAAACCTTGCCACCTATCATCATGAGAGATGGGACGGATCCGGTTATCCCAGCGGCTTAAAGGGGGAGGCGATCCCGCTGTCCGCCCGGGTCATGGCAGTGGCGGATGTATTTGACGCCCTGGTTTCCAAACGAAGCTATAAACCGCCCTTCCCCTTTGAAGAAGCCATGAAGATCATCCACGATGGGGCAGGGACACAGTTTGACCCGGAAGTCGTTGCGATCTTTGAAGAGGCAGCGGAAGAAGTACGGGAGATCACCCAGGCCCATGAGTCCATGCTGGGGCCTATGACAAAACTTCGGGAAGAAGAATAGAGCATCCTGAGAACAGGCCCGCGGGAGTGGAAAGCCGCTTCCACGGGCTTTTTTGCGCCCTTTTGTATATCCCGGATTATTGGTCAAACAATTTTTGCGAGATACCTTGACATGCGATATACTTCGTGATACGATGTGTCACATGAAAGGAGGTATTGTATGGATATTCAGCTAAAACGCGGTATATTGGACGCCTGCGTCCTTGCTGCGATCAAAAATGATGACTCCTACGGCTATCAGATCATCAAAGACATGAAGCCGTATCTGGAATTGTCCGAGTCCACCCTATATACCATCCTGAAACGCCTCGAAACGGCAGAGATGCTGACGGTCCGAAGTCAGGAGCACGACGGCAGGCTGAGAAAGTATTACCACATTACGGAGAAAGGCCGTGCCCGTATTGAGGAATTTCGGAGAGACTTTCAGGAAATTCTTTCCATCTATCAGTTTATAACCAGGGAGGAGACTGAGAATGAATAAGGAATTGTTTCTGCAAACCCTAAGAGAGCGGCTTTCCTTTTTACCGCAGAGGGATATCGAGGAGCGCATTTCTTTTTACGAAGAGATGATCGATGACCGGATCGAAGAAGGTTTATCGGAAGAAGAGGCCGTAGCTGCCGTCGGGTCCGTGGATGACATTGTGGAACAGGTCATGGCGGAGATCCCGCTGTCAAAACTGGTGGTCCAGAAAGTAAAACCGAAACGCAGCATTCGGACCTGGGAGATCGTGCTTTTGATCCTCGGGTTCCCGGTATGGTTCCCGCTGATCATCGCATTTGCAGCGGTAATGTTCTCTGTCTGGATCGTGTTATGGGCGCTGGTGATCACTGTGTTCGCGGTGGGCGTATCCTTTGTGGCCGGATGGATCTCAACTTTGCCGGTGGCTCTTTACTATGTGACCCGCGGAAGTTTCGCCGGAGCAGGATCTTTCCTTGGTGCCGGCATGATCCTTGCGGGTCTGGGCATTCTCGTCTTTATCGGCGGTAAGTATTTTGGCAAGGGCGTCATTATCATTACCAAGAAATATCTGTTATGGATCAAATCTCTGTTTGTGGGAAAGGAGGGGTAAGAGCATGCGTACAAGGATCTGGATCGTGATCGCCATCGTACTTATTGTGATCGGCGCAGTCCTCGGCGGTGTTTCTTTTGCCGCTCTGGATTATGACTACAAGGCCCTGAATACGGCCGATTATGAAACAACGGAATTTGAGGTCAAAGAGGATTTCAAGAACATCTCTTTAAATGCGGACACGGAGAATATCTTCTTTGAAACTTCAGATAACAGTACCTGTAAGATCGTTTGCTATTCCGATCGAAAGGATCGTTATCAGGTGGGTGTCAGCGAAGACACGTTGATGCTGACGAAAGATCATACGGTGAAGATCCATTTGGGACTCGTTACCGAAAGCCCGAAGATCACCGTTTATCTTCCCAAGGACACCTATGAGACCCTCTTTGTGGATGCGGATACGGGGAATGTAACCCTTCCCGGGACCTTTTCTTTTGACACCGTGACCGTCAAACTGGATACCGGTAAGATCAATATGGACAGCTCCGTTTCCGGGGATATCTCTTTGACAACGGATACCGGAAAGATTTATTTGAGAAACGTGGACACGGACGGAAAACTGACCATCCGGACCCAGACCGGAGACGTGACCCTGGAGGGCTGCGATGCTTCCGAAGTCAGCATCAAAACGGATACCGGCGATGTGACAGTATCGTTCCTGACGGGAAAAACCATCACGGCAGACTCCGACACCGGCAAGGTCAATATCCCGCAGTCCTCCACCGGCGGAACATGCGATATCACGACCGATACCGGCAATATCAACGTATATGTGAAATAAGGGGATAAGATAAGAAAGACTAACTATTAAAAGTCAATAAGAAAAATGTTTTTTTGAATAAAACATCATCAGATGTTTTAGATAGCTCGGAGGCAGGCTTGAGCCTCAATCAGTACATTGAAAATCGCATGACAAACAGAGCATCTGAAGAG
>JAFUUM010000307.1 GCA_017477805.1 Lachnospiraceae bacterium | reverse complement strand
TTATCTGGCCAAACTGGACTGCGAGATGTTCCAGGGCTTCTATTTCTTTAAACCTTTGGAGAGGAGTACGTTTGAAGAAGTACTCAGAAAAAACAGTCAGTGAGATCACTGATAATATCCTGATCTACTGGACCGCGATCCTTTTGGTGACGCAGGCTTTGTTATTCTGCCTGCTGTCCTCAAAGGACCTGCGGTCCTTTTTGCGGGATCGGACTCTGGCCGCCGGAAATGCGGTGCAGGTGTTTTTGTTTACGGAGATCGAGCCGGATAACGGATCGAATCCGGTGGAAGTGACGACGCCTGATACAACGGCACCGTTCTTCCTGCCGGGAGTGAAAAACATCCTTCTGCGCCAAAATGAACGGTATGATCTTTCGGTGTTTCTGCCTTATGTTGCCATAGATGATTCGGGAGATTGTGAAGTGTATCTCCAAGGGGCTTCCGGAAAGCGGTTGACTTCCTTTGATACTACTCTGTGTGGAGATCACAGGTACCTTCTCGTGGCGGAAGATGCAAGCGGAAACAGGAGAGAGCGGGTGGTCAATGCTTATGTGGGAACACCTGATACGCTGTTGGGGGTGCATGATCTTTATATGGAGCCCTCTGAAGAAGCCTATGAGTTACCGCCTGTTTTTGCCTGTAATGCCCAAGGCGGGATCCGCTCCGCGGTGGTCCCCCTGGAAGCAAAAGATAATGAGATCGTTCCGGCAGAGACCGGAGAATACGTTATCACCTATCTCATCGAAGATGCGGAGGGCTTTATCACCAAAGAACCTGCCACGGTCCATGTCACGGAGGATACGGGGCTGATCCGGGCTCATCAAAGCGATTATCGGATGGAACGGAAAGACCGCCAGAAGATCGCTGACCTTGGGTACTTTGATTATGAGGCACTCGCCGCTCCTGACAGAGAGCGGACCATAGGTCTTGCAGAACCCACGCTCATCAGTCTGACGCGTCGGATCATGATGACGGAGTATACCTACACCGAGCATTACGGCAGCGGCGTGATCTATAAGGTGACGGGGGACAGAATATTGATCTTATCCGTAGAGCACGTTACAAAGCTGATGCGGGAAGGGGATGTGACCATTCGCTTCTTCGACGGGACGGAGATCACCCATCCCTTAACGGACGATAAGCGCCTCTCTGAGGAAAATGAGATCACCATGTTTTCCGTGTCTGCCGACGAACTGCCATATGATACCTGGATCCGGCTGAGGGAAGCATGCAGGAGCAACACCGTCTACAGCAGTCTTCAAAAGGGAGATCCCCTGCTTAAATACGCCAAGTGGTATCGGGGCGGCTCCGTGGAGGATCTTATCGTAGACAGTTCCTTTTTACGCCTGGGGATCCCTGATGTGTTCCACAAGGATCTTGGCAGCGGCTCTGCCTATTTTACTTCCGAAGCGGCGGCTTCTCAGGGTATGAGCGGTACCGGGATCTTTGATCTCTACGGCAGGCTTGTGGGGATCGTGGATGTTTCCATGGAATACTGGGAAAGGGATGAGACCGGGAAAAAGACTACCTATCACTGGGATGGGGATGCGCGGATCGATACCCTGGGGGCGTTTGGATATTAAGTCTTGCACTTTTCATGGAAAATACGATAAGATAACTCGATAAGATTAGTTGCGTTTTTGTTTTGGAGGAAAGAACATGACCTTAAGCAAAAAGCCCGTGACGGGCATGAAAGATATCCTGCCGGAGGAGATGGAGATCCGCGATTACTGTATCTCCGTGATCAAGGACACCTACGGTAAATTCGGATTTACATCCATCGAGACCCCCTGCATCGAGAACCTTGCAAACTTAAACTGCAAGGCAGGCGGCGAAAACGAGAAACTCATCTTCCGCATCCTCAAAAGAGGAGAGAAGCTGGATCTGGCCAATGCCCAGACCCAGGATGATGTTTCTGACGGCGGCCTTCGCTACGATCTGACGGTGCCCCTTGTCCGGTATTATTCCGCACACGAAGCGGAACTGCCCAATCCTTTCAAGGCCCTTCAAATGGGCAGCGTTTGGAGAGCGGACAGACCCCAGAAGGGAAGATACCGCCAGTTCATGCAGTGCGACATCGATATCCTCGGCGAAGCCTCCAACCTTGCGGAGATCGAATTGATCCTTGCAACAACCACAACCCTCGGAAAACTCGGCTTTTCCGATTTCAAGATCCGTTTAAATGACAGGCAGATCCTGAAAGCCATGGCAAAACGTGCCGGCTTTGAAGAAGAGCAGTACGATGAAGTCTTTATCATCCTGGATAAGCTGGATAAGATCGGCGAAGAAGGGGTAAAGGAAGAACTGCTGAAGGCAGGGTACAGCGATGAGAGTGTTAAGACATTTGTCAGCCTGGTAACAGATCTGCAGAACGCAAAAGAACCCGTGAAGCTGATGCAGGAAACCCTGGTGGAAAAAGGCTTTTTGGATGCCTCCGTTTTAGAGGGCTTTGATGAGATCATCGAGGCAGTGACCGCATCCAAAGGTGACTTCTTCGATCTGGAATTCGATCCTACTCTGGTAAGAGGTATGTCTTACTACACCGGTACCATCTTCGAGATCGCAATGCCCCAGTACGGCGGTGCCTGCGGTGGCGGCGGACGCTACGACGGCATGGTCGGAAAGTTCACCGGCAAACAGGTTCCTGCCTGCGGTTTCTCCATCGGCTTTGAGCGTATCATCATGCTCCTTCTGGAGAACGGCTTCAAGGTACCCGGCAAGGGTGAAAAGACCGCTTATCTTATCGAGAAGGGCATGCCCAAGGATCGCATCTCCGCTATCATGAAAGAAGCGCAGGATGCCAGAGCAAATGGTAGCATCGTCCTTATCGCCATGATGAATAAAAACAAAAAGTTCCAGAAAGAGCAGCTGACTGCTCAGGGATACGCGGAGTTCAAAGAGTTCTATGTCGAGGAACTGAAGAAGTAAGAATTAAATACAGATGAATCATAAAAGCAACCGATGATAGTTCGTCGCGGGCACGCTCTCGCTACGTTCCGCTTCGCAGCGGTACTAAATTCGCTTTTCCCCTTACGGGTCAAGCTCATTAAGTACCGGCGGCGGAACAGTACCCGCTCCAAACCATATCGGTTGCTTTTTACGTGGTGAATTGAACAATTGCAGATCAAGTGCTTCGACTACGATCAGCTTTGGGATGGAGCTGTATCCTCCGGCATTTCGCTGCCTGCAGGATCCTGTGAGGTTGATGCCCCGGGCAGCATCAGCAGTACTTTGTCTACGCGGTTCTGATCGATGCTCTTTGCCTGCAGCATGATGCCGTCGGGCAGTGTAATGAGTTCGTTTTCTTCCGGCAGACGGTCTAAATATTCCATGAACAGGCCGGCAATACTGTCGTAATCTTCCGAGGTGATGTTCAGGTTCAGAGCCTCATTGATGTCATCGATCTTCATGCTTCCTTCGATGAGATAGATATTGTCCTCAACGGCCTTGATCTGTTCTTCCTCATCTTCATCGTACTCGTCACGGATCTCACCCACGATCTCCTCTAACAGATCTTCCATAGTGATCATGCCCACGGTGGCACCATATTCGTCGAGGACGAAGGCAACGCTCATGCTCTTGTCCCGCATTTCTATCAAAAGGTCGGAAGTTTTCTTTTTCTCGTGGGTATAGTAAGCAGGCCGCATGATCTGCTTGATGTTAAAACTTCTGGCATCGCCGACGAAGAAGAAATCCTTCATGAGGACGATACCTACAACCTGATCCGGATCCGTATCATAAACCGGAAGCCGGGAGTACATGGTGCCCTGGAAGACCCGGCGGACCTGCCAGTAACTGGCGCTTAAAGGTACGGAAGACATATCGATCCGGGGGATCATGATCTCTTCCGCGGTGGAGTCCGAGAAGTCGAACACGTTATTGATCATCTCGTGTTCTTCATGCTCGATGACCCCTTCCTCTTTTCCGACGTCAACATAAGTCCGAAGCTCATCCTCTGTCAGGTTTTCCGAAGGGGACCCCTTATCTAAGTGAAAGAGTCTGATGATGCCGGAGGACACATGATCCACGATGAACACGATGGGAGTCAGGATGATCATGAGAAGCCTGATGATGCTGCTGTAGGCCAGGGATACTTCGAAAGAGTGGGAAGTGGCCCAGGTCTTGGGAACGATCTCGCCGAATAACAGGACCAGCAAGGTAAGAAGTCCCGTGGCCGCTCCGACGAAGGCGCTTCCGAACATCCGGATGGTGGCGGAAGTGGCAAGAGCGGAGGCGGAGATGTTGACGATGTTATTGCCCACTAAGATGGTGCTGAGCATTTTGGAATAATTGTTGTGGATCTTCTGGACCCGGAGAGCGGCTTTATTGCCGTCTTCGGCCAGGGTCCGGATCCGGACCTTATTGACGCTGACCAGGGCTGTTTCTGCCGAAGAAAAGAAGGCGGAGAGCAGGATCAGCAGGACTAAGACGATCAGTTGTATGACACCTGTGGTATCCATATGTTTCTAAAGAGTGATATCCTTTCGTTGTTTTCTGTTTGGCTGGTATACCGATCTATTTTACCATGAATTGTCCGGTGGTAAAAGAAACCTCCCGGAGAGCAAATTCTTCTTTCACTCTGTCAAGGAATGTGCTATAATTCATCCGATTGTGCGAAGAAATATCTTCGTATAAAAGTTTCAAGGAGAATGAAAGTTATGAAAAAGAACGGCAAATTAAAACCTATCCTGGTATTTGTCCTGATGATCGCGCTCCTGGCGCTCTTCGGGTATACAGCTATCTGGGGTTGGGGCGAGAGCAAGTCCTGTTCCGCAGCCGACATCAAGCAGGGTCTTGATCTGGCAGGCGGTGTCAGCATTACCTATCAGGTAGTGGGAGATGAAGATCCCAGTGCCGAGGACATGAGCGACACCATCTACAAACTGCAGAAGAGAGTATCTCAGTACAGCACGGAGGCTCAGGTCTACAAAGTAGGCAGCAACCGTATCGGTATCGAGATCCCCGGTGTTTCCGATGCAAACACCATTTTGTCCGAACTGGGTAAGCCCGGCTCCCTGGTATTCTACAATACTGCAGGCGAAGAAGTATTAAGCGGTACCGATGTGACCGATGCACAGCCCGCATCCCAGACCAACTCCATGGGTAATGTGGAATACGTGGTAAGACTGGTACTGACCACCGAAGGTGCCCAGAAGTTCGCTGAGGCTACCAGAGCGGCACTTCCCAACCACGATCCCATCTACATCGTATTTGATGAAGCCATCGTTTCCGCACCTTCCGTACAGGCTGAGATCACTGACGGTAACTGCGTCATCACCGGTATGGCTTCTTACGAAGCAGCCAGCAACCTGGCTTCCACCATCCGTATCGGTGGACTGCACCTGGAACTGGAAGAATTACAGAGTAACGTAGTAGGTGCTCAGCTGGGTACCGAAGCCGTCAATACCGCGTTAAAGGCAGCCATCATCGGTTTCATCCTGGTCGTTATCCTGATGATCGTGATCTATCTGCTGCCCGGTTTTGCAGCAGCACTGGCACTGTGCATGTACGTTGCACTGATTGTGATCCTGCTGTCCGCATTTGAGATCACCCTGACCCTGCCCGGTATCGCAGGTATCATCCTGAGTATTGGTATGGCAGTGGATGCCAACATCATTACCTTTGCACGTATCCGTGAGGAACTGGCTACCGGCAAGACCGTAAAGAGCGCTACCAAGATCGGTTATCAGAAAGCACTGTCCGCTATTCTGGACGGTAACATCACCACCCTGATCGCAGCTGCAGTCCTTGGCTGGAAGGGTACCGGTACCATCAAAGGTTTCGCCACCACTCTGGCACTGGGTATCATTTTATCCATGTTCACCGCACTGGTGATCACCCGTATCTTCATGTGGATCTTCAACGAGATCGGCCTTGACAAGGTGGCTCTGTACGGTAAGAAGAAAGAGGGAAGGCCCCTTAAGGTTGTCAGCAGAAGAGGCGTCTTCTTTGCCATCTCTCTTGCAGTGATCATCGTTGGTTTCGTAGCAATGGGTATTTCCAAAGCAAATACCGGTTATGTTCTGAACTACAGACTTGATTTCGTAGGCGGTACCCAGACCACCGTTGACCTTGGTAAGTCTTACACAGTTCCCGAACTGGAAAGCGAAGTAAAGCCTCTGTTCGTTGAAGTAACGGGCGATGCAGCCGGCGTACAGATTCAGAACGTTGACAACTCCACCCAGAACATCTTCAAGACACGTACCCTTACCGTGGATGAGAGAAAGGCTCTGGAGCAGAAGCTCATTGACAAGTACGGTATCACCACCGACAACATCCAGACCGAGACCATCAGCGCGACCATCAGTAACGAGATGAGAACCGATGCCATCGTGGCCGTTGCCATCGCATCCATCCTCATTCTGATCTACACCTGGTTCCGTTTCCAGGATGTACGCGTTGGTACCAGTGCTATCGTAGCCATGATCCACGACGTACTGGTAACCCTGACTATGTATGCAGTCATCCGTGTGTCTGTTGGTTCCACCTTCATCGCATGTATGCTGACCCTGGTGGGTTACTCCATCAACGATACCATCGTTGTATTCGACCGTATCCGTGAGAACCTGAAGCAGTACGGCAAAAAGGTTGCCAAGGAAGATCTTGCAAACGTGATCAATACTTCCCTGAGCCAGACCCTGTCCAGATCCCTGTTCACTTCCGTGACCACCGTGATCATGGTCATCTGCCTGTACATCTTCGGTGTAGCAAGCATCAGAGAGTTCGCTCTGCCTCTGACCGTTGGTATCATCGCAGGTACGTATTCTTCCATCTTCATCGCAACTCCTTTCTGGTATGTACTGCGTACCCGTCTGGCAAAAAAAGAAGACGGCAAGAAGAACTAAAGATCGATACTTGAATTTCTACGCAAACCCCATCTTATGATGGGGTTTGTTTTACTTTTATGGTATAATGACAGACATGGAATGAATTGATCCCGGATCACGGAAGAGCCGGGTGAAAAGGGGCGCATATGCTGAAGTTTAGACCCGTTAAAGCGGATGATATCAAAGAGATCTCCGGATGGATCTCAAACGAAGAAGAGTTCTTTTACTGGTCAAAGGGAAAACTGGGGACCTATCCTGCAACGGAGGAGGATTACCGCGGTTTTTTTGCGAAGGCTTCCGAAGCCTTTAAGGTCTTTCCGTTCGTTGCGGAAGCGGAGGACACCGTGGTTGGCTGCGTTGTTCTCAGATCTTTTACAAAGACGGAATGTGTCGAGATCTCTCATGTACTGGTATCTCCCATGGTCCGTGGCAGAGGCTACGGTATGGCCATGATCAAAGTGGCTGCCAGATACTCCTTTGAAATGCTGAAAGCGGAGCGGGTGGTCATTGAAGCATTTGTGGACAATGATGCCCAGTTTAGGATGTATGCTGCCGTCGGCTTTCGGGAGGACGGCGTTCAGACTTCCTATCAGTTCCGGGGACGAAATGTATTCACAAAAGAAATGGAGATGCTCTCATCTTCACGAGATGCCGTGAATTCTGACAGCGTGATCCCCGAGGACGATATCATCAAGGAAATCATAGGGCGTAACAAACTTCGCTATGAATTCCAGCCCATCATCGATGCATCCACCGGTGACATTTTCGGCTACGAAGCGCTGATGCGCACCAGTATGGATCTTCAGGTATCCCCCGTGGCCATCCTGGACTATGCGAAACGGGAAGGAAAATTGAAGGATGTTGAGAAACTGACGTTTTTCAATGTCATGCAGTTTTACCAGGAAAACAGAAAGCAGTTCGGGAACAGAAAACTGTTTATCAACTCCATTCCCGGGTTCCAATTGAGTAAACGGGACTATACGGAATTTCAGAGAAAATATAAAGACTGCTTTGAAAACATGGTCATTGAGATCACGGAGTGGACGGAGTTTAAGGACGAGGATCTTGCGGATCTTCTTAAGAGAAGCGCAGATGATCACTTTGAACTGGCCATCGATGATTATGGCACCGGATATTCCAATACCTCCAGCCTTCTCACCTATACGCCTTCTTACTTAAAGATCGACAGACTGCTGATCTCGGATATCCATCAGGAGACCAAGAAACAGCACTTTGTAAAGAGTATTGTGGAATTCGCTTCCGCAAACGGCATCAAGACCCTGGCTGAGGGCGTGGAGACCTCTGCGGAGATGCGGACAGTCATTGAACTGGGAGTGGATTTCATTCAGGGCTTTTATACTGCAAGACCTTCCGGGCACGTTTTGGAAGCTGTCGATAACGGGATCCGAAACGAGATCATCACATCTTCCGTAAAGGGCACCAATCAGGAAGTCAGAAAGATCTATTCCTTAAGCGGTGAAGCGGAACTTCCCATCATGAGACTGGCCCTTGAGAAGTATACCGGTCTTGTCATCGATCAGCCGGAGTTTATCCTGGTGGGAAATACCGGATACACCGCGGACATGAGCATCAAGATCAAGGACGGTACCAAGTGCCGTCTTACCATTCGAAATGTATTTATCGAAAGTGTGGATCAGCTCCCTTGTATCGAGCTGGGAAAAAATTGCGAACTGACTCTTGTTCTGGAAGGGGAGAACAGGATGTTGAGGTACGGTATCCTCGTACCCGGCAGTAGTAAACTTACCATCGAAGGAGACGGAAACCTGCGGATACGTGCACAGGGCAAATCCTCTTACGCCATCGGAAGCTCCTGGAATGCGGTTGTGGGCGATATCAAGTGGAAGGGCAAAGGTTCCCTGGATGTCCTTGTGGAAGCCGATGAAGAGATCGGTATCGGCGGCGGAAGCCCCGGCAAGGGCTGTGGTATTTCCCTTGAGTCCGGTGCGGTCCGGATCGAATCCGCCAGCGGAAGAGCCATCTCTCTTGGTACCGTTTCGGGAACACCCCGGATCCGGGTCAAAGGCTGTAAGCTCCGTCTGGATGTGAAGATCGATCGCGGTGTAGGTATCGGTACCATCGAAGGCAAACTGGATACGGTGATCACCAGAGCGGATGTCTCCGTGATCTGTGCCGGCAGTTTTATCTCCGCCATAGGAAGTGTAGGCGTGACCTCGGGGCATATCCGCATTGTGGAAAGTACGTTGGATGTTCAGGCAAACGGCCAGAAACTCTACCTCATGGGTGCACCGGAAGGTGATATTGATATTGATTTTAAAGATTCCGTTGTGAACTTTAA
>JAFUUM010000306.1 GCA_017477805.1 Lachnospiraceae bacterium | reverse complement strand
TAATTGTTCATGGCATTGTCATAGATCAGGATGTGCCAGGATCCGTGCTCCCGGATAGCCTCTCCCGTCAGGGTTTTTCCGGAAGGATGCCCGTTTTCGTATACCGTGATGGAATTCAAGTCAAATCCTGCCGCAACGCATTCTTCCACAGTTCCGTAAAAGAATACGGAATCTTCCGTTGTTTCTATATTATTATAGTCATGAAAGGCTTTCATATCCGGAAAGGACATGTTTACCTTGACCTTGCCGTCTTCCGTCAGTACCGCATCTTCTACGGTGATGCCTTCCCCCGGCAGCTCCGCGATCTCTTTCCGGATCATGTTCGTCAGTTCTTCCACGTTTCCATCGGTCCCGGTCTCAAAGGGTTCCATGATGGTATGTCCGATACTGCCGTCCTTATTGATGTTGATGGTTGTCATCACTGTTTCCTGCTCACCGCACCCGGTGGCGGAAACAAGCATTCCACAGGCAAGCATTAAGCCTGCGGCACGGGTAAATCCTTTTCTCATCTTTCTTATAGCCTCTTATCTTCCCTAAAAAACGCTTTCCACATTATAAACACTTTGACGGTACTTTTCAACAAAACCTTTACAGGTCCAAAAAAGCTTCCGACCTAAAAACATGATTCCAGATCTTCTCTTTGCAGCGTTTGCTGACAAGGATCAGTTCATTCAGTGCTTCCTCGGTCAGTGTAAAGGAAAACGTCTTGTTCAAAGGGCATCTTGCGATAAAGTCCACGGCATATCCGCAGGTGTCGGATACGGCCATATCCCCGGGGACTCCGGGAAATTCTCCGTTCACCGCCATGGCTTTACATTCAAAAACCGCCCGGACGAGCGGTCTGGTAAACTCTTCCCTGGTCAGGGCCCGGAGAGCTCTGTAGAGCAGTTCCATCATATCTGCATCATCATTGTTTTCCCGGGTATAATAATCAGCAACTTCGGAAAAATACATTCCGTAATAAGCAGCTCCCGGATCCTGATGCAGTTCTTCAAAAAAACGGTTGATGGATGCATCCGTTACCGTGTATGCGTTTTTGCCGGGATACAACCGAAAAGTTCCCGTGCAAAACAGATTCGCAGCCGCCATCAGGCGGCTGTTCTGTCTTCTGCTGTTTCTTGCAAAGGCGGAGATCTTTCCTCTCTCTCTGGTAAGGATCGTCAGCACCTTATCATATTCTCCGACGGGTACGGCTTTGATCACGATCCCCGTTACTTCGATATACTCCGCCATCCCTGTTACTCCTTGGGATCATAACCGAAATTCTTCATCCACAGTTCCTGGTCACGCCAGTCTTTCCGAACCTTGACCCAAAGCTGAAGATTGACTTTGCACTGTAAGAGTTCCTCGATGTCCACTCTGGCCTGAGAGCCGATCTGTTTCAGCATGGCTCCGCCCTTACCGATAATGATCCCCTTATGGGAATCCTTTTCGCAGACGATGGAGGCATCAATATCACAGATGTTATTTCTGTACTTCATCTGTTCGATGACCACAGCGATCCCGTGCGGGATCTCATCCTTCAAGCAGCGAAGGGACTTCTCACGGATCAGTTCCGCAACGATCTGTCTCTCAGGCTGATTTGTGATGGTGTCCTCATCGTAAAAGGCATCTCCGTAAGGAAGATACTTACTGATGGTCTCGATGAGGAGGTCCGTATTATCTCCGCTCTTTGCGGACACGGGAATGATCTCCGCAAAATCCAGCTGAGATCTGTAAGCATCCATTACCGGCAGAAGTTCATCCTTTTTGATGGTATCGGTCTTATTGATCACGAGAATAACGGGTATTTTTAGTCCTTTCAGTTTCTCGATGATCTGCTGTTCTCCCGCACCGATAAAGGTGGTGGGCTCCACCAGCCAAAGGACCACATCCGCATCCGTCAGGGTCTTGGTTGCCACTCCCACCATGTAGGTTCCCAGTTTGTTCTTGGCTTTATGGATTCCGGGAGTATCCAGGAAAACAATCTGTCTTTTATTGTCCGTATATACCGTCTGGATCCGATTCCTTGTGGTCTGGGGTTTATTGGATGTAATGGCGATCTTCATCCCGATGAGTTTGTTCATCAGAGTGGACTTTCCCACATTGGGACGCCCGATGAGGGCTGCAAACCCCGCTTTATAATCTGTGTTTAGACTACTTTGATCCATATTTTTCCTTTATTGATCCTTTTTCCTGCTTACTGATCTTTCTTCTGTTCCTCAGGGTTCTGAACATTTGCGGCAGCTCCGGGATTTCCTGCATTCACACCGGGCTGCATTCCTTGAATAGCACCTGTTGTTTGAGCCTTTCCGTAATAAGGATCCATACCGTTTGCTCTCATCTTTGCAATGGCTTTCTTCTTTGAATGATTGGACACTGCTTTGACGATAAACACAACGATGAGGATGATGATCACCCAGATGACGATGAAGGGCAGGTTGATGATCAGCCCAACAAAGAAATCACGGATGCCTGTTCCCACAAGTACAAGATTTTCGGTAAAGCCTTCACTGATCTTTTCCCCAATGGACTGAGGTGCGGGAGGAGTGATCCTTACCACTTCCTTAATGTTTAAGTAAACGGTACTGTAATCCACCTGATTATCAAAAGTACGAAGCTGGGACTCCATGCTTTCCAGATGATACCGTACATCTGCCAGTTTATCCTCGATGATGATCATCTCGTCGATGGTCTGCGTCATCTCCATCATCTCCAGCAGTCTTTCTTCTTCGGCTTTGTACGCATTCTTTCGGCTCTGAAGATCCACATAACTTAAGGTAACATCATCAACGTTTTTGGACTGGCTGGTGATATTGGAGTTCTCCGTCACCATGTCCGTCATTTCCTGGAGATTGTTCGCGGGAACCCGGATGGTCATGGATGCGGATCTGGAGGAACCGTAGCCCTCATAATAGGAACTTCCGATATTGACATTGGAGGACTCGATATAGCCGCCGAGGGCTGCAACCTTCTGATTGATATTGTTGATCAGAGTGTCAAAATCCGTGGTCTCTGCAGAGAGGTTCACGGTGGTGATGAGCTTTCTGTTGCTGCTTGCACCGTTTTCATTAACGCTTTCTGACGATCTGTCTTCTTCGGCATATTCCTCATCATAGGTGGTGTAAAGAGAATCCGAAGCGAAATCGGCGGTTGTTGTCGCCTCTCCGGCATACTTGGCGGAGCTGTTGTAAGAGGAACTTCCCCCGCAGCCCGCAAACAGGAGCATACCCACCGCCATGCAAATGCTTAACAATATTGAAACTCTCTCTTTTTCAGCCCACTTTACCATTTTTTTCATAAACAGCTATATTTTTTAATAAG
>JAFUUM010000305.1 GCA_017477805.1 Lachnospiraceae bacterium | reverse complement strand
GGCTTTCCGTACGGGAGGTTTTGACCGGATCCTGCAGGAAGATACGGCAATCCTCGATATCGGCGGCGGCAGTATCCAGGTGTCCCTCTTTGAGGGAGGAAAGCTGATCACAACCCAGAACATGAAGCTGGGTGTCCTGCGCCTCCGGGAGCGCCTTGGCCGCTTAAATGCTTCTTCCCATAAGCAAAAGGACCTGGTGGAAGAGATTGTGGCTGCCCAGATGGATGTTTTCCGAAACCTGTATCTGCAGGGCCGCTCCATTAAAAATATCATCCTCGTGGATGACTATCTCTCCCCTGTGATCCGGGGACGGCAGCAGGAGGAAGATCTTGGCCCCGGCTATCTCCGGAAAAAGACCCTGAAGGAGTTTCTGAAAAAACTGGATCAGATGTCCGTATTGGAAATCGTGGAAGCTCTGGATATCTCCCAGGAGAATGCCCAGCTCCTCCTCATCACCGCGGTGCTTGCAAACAGCGTCATGAGCGCCTTAAAAGCGGAAGTCCTTTGGGCACCGGGAGTGACCCTCTGCGATGGTATTGCCTATGAATATGCAGAGAAAAATCACTTTATCTCCGCACCCCATGATTTCGAAGCCGATATCATCAGCTCTGCGGAAAATATCAGCAACCGTTACATGGGAAGCCTTACAAGAAGCGCCACCCTTCAGACCATCGCCCTAAACATCTACGATGCCATGAAAAAGATCCACGGTCTCGGGAAGCGGGAGAGGCTGTTATTGCAGCTGGCGACCCTGCTCCATGACTGCGGAAAATATATTTCCCTTGTTAACCTGGGAGACTGTTCCTATAACATCATCATGTCCACGGAGATCATCGGCTTATCCCACAGGGAGAGGGAGATCGTGGCCAACGTGGTGAAGTTCAATCACATGCCCTTTGAGTCCTACGATGTCATCGTGGTGAACTCGGGGATGAGCGAAGATGACTATCTGATCATCGCAAAGCTGACGGCGATCCTCAGAGTTGCCAATGCTCTGGATCGCAGCCATAAGCAGAAGTTCAAAGATGTGAAGATGTCCTTGAAAGACGGCAAACTGGAGATCTCTGTGGATACAAGAGACGACATCACGGTGGAGAAAGGCCTCTTTAAGAACAGGGCCGATTTCTTCGAAGAAGTATTCTTTGTAAAACCCGTGATCCGCCAGAAAAAGTACAACTAACCGGAGAAAACAAATGAGCAAGCAAAAAGACGTGGACTTTTACGATCCGTCCTATTACATCAACCGGGAACTTTCCTGGATCCAGTTCAACGAAAGGATCCTGGGAGAAGCAAAGGACAAAAACCTGCCCTTATTTGAGCGGTTAAAGTTCCTGAGCATCACCGCATCCAACTTAGATGAATTCTTTATGGTCCGCATCGCTTCCTTAAAGGACATGGTGAATGCAGGCTATAAGAAGACCGACATTGCGGGGATGACACCGGAGATGCAGCTGCGGGAACTCTATAAGGTGACCCATGAGTTCGTAAAAGACCAGTACGCTGTTTATAATAAGCAGTTCCTGCCGGCCCTCTCGGAAGTGGGCTTTCATATCGTGGAGCACCACGAGAACCTGACCCCTTCCCAGGCAGAGTACGCCGACCGGTATTTTGAAGATACGGTCTATCCCGTACTCACCCCCATGGCAGTGGATTCTTCCAGACCTTTCCCCTTGATCCGGAACAAGACCCTGAACCTGGGTGCTCTGATCCGAGACAAAAAGGGCGGCGAAGAATTGGAATTTGCTACGGTACAGGTGCCTGATGTTCTGCCCCGTATCGTCATCCTCCCCAAGGAAGAAGATTCGGAAGATGTCTATGTGATCCTCCTGGAGGAACTTATCGAGCGGAACATCCACAAGCTTTTTTTGAATTACGATATCGTCTCTTTCAGTCCTTTCCGTATCATGAGAAATGCGGACTTTTCCATTGACGAGGAAGAAGCGGAGGATCTTTTGAAAGAGATCGAAAAACAGTTGAAGATGAGACAGCGCGGCCAGGCCATCCGTCTGGAAGCGGAAAAGGGCATGGATCCCAAGCTCCTGTCGTTTTTGATGGAGGAACTTCACATTACCGAAGATGATATCTATTCCATCTCCGGTCCCCTGGATCTTACTGTACTGATGAAGATGTACGGCATGGAAGGCTTTGAAGAACACAAGTCAAAGCCCTACCAGCCCCAGATCGTGCCCGGCTTAGAACCCGGGGATGACATCTTCGAAGCTATCCGGAAAAAGGACTTATTTCTCCATCATCCCTACCAGTCCTTTACTCCCATCGTTCAGTTCATCCGTCAGGCAGCAGCAGACCCGGATGTCCTGGCCATTAAACAGACCCTGTACCGTGTCAGCGGTAATTCCCCCATCATCGCAGCCCTTGAGACCGCTGCGGAAAACGGCAAGCAGGTCACGGTGCTGGTGGAATTAAAGGCTCGTTTTGATGAGGAGCACAATATCCTCTGGGCAAAACGTTTGGAGCAGGCAGGCTGCCATGTTATCTATGGTCTGAAGGGCTTAAAGACCCATTGTAAGATCACGCTTGTTGTGAGAAAAGAAGAGGACGGTATCCGCAGATACGTGCATCTCGGAACCGGTAACTACAACGATTCCACGGCGAAGCTCTACACGGATCTTGGCTTTCTTACCTGTGCCGAAAGTTTCGGTGAAGATGCCACCGCAGTCTTTAACATGCTCTCCGGTTATTCCGAACCCAGGAGCTGGAATAAGCTGGCAGTGGCCCCTCTGTGGTTAAAGAAACGTCTGTTAAAGCTCATCGACAGAGAGACCAGGAATGCGGAGGAAGGACTTCCCTCAGGCATCATTGCAAAGATGAACGCCCTCTGCGATCCCGATGTCATCGCGGCCCTTTACAAGGCTTCCAGCGCAGGGGTCAAGATTGACCTTATCGTCCGCGGTATCTGCTGTCTGCGGGTAGGGATCCCCGGTGTCAGCGAGAATATCACTGTCCGCTCCATCGTTGGCAATTTTCTGGAACATGCCCGGGTATTCTATTTTGAAAATGCGGGAAAGCCCGAGATGTTCTGCGCCAGTGCGGACTGGATGCCGAGAAACTTAGAGCGCCGTGTGGAGATCATGTTCCCTCTGGATCAGGAAGATATCCGTCAGAGGATCGTGGAAGGCCTTGCTACTCAGCTGAAAGATAACACGAAAGCCCATCTGATGAAGCCCGATGGGACCTATGAAAAGATCAACCGCAGGGGCAGTGAACCCATGGGGGCGCAGGCTGCTTTCTGTATCAAGGCAAAGGCCATCGCGGGAGCCGCGGGACAGGCTGAAAACACCCGTGTTTTCGTGCCCGAGACCAATGCGGACTAGGCAGATCTGCCTGTCGAATTGCGTACTTGTTAGCAGGAAATACACTATGGTAAAATAGCATTAGAAACAAATTGTTTTTGGGGAATTTTGTGGGGGAAACACTATGACTTACGAGTACGATGAAGCCGTATTACAGTGTTTTTTGGAAAACCAGTTACAGCTGTTCCCGGAAGAGGTAGCGGAGTCCGAAGAGGAAGCCGAAGCCTTTTTGGAGGACTGCATGGCAGTGGTGGTGGATTCCGCCCAGGAAGTACTGGAGTATTTTGAAGAAGAAGGGATCGACGTGGAAGAAGCCGACGAGGAATCAATCCTCGAAGAAGCGGAAGTCTTTGATGTCGGAGACGGGAGATACCTCATCGTCGAAGGGTAATAACATGGATGTTAGGACCGATGCGGTTACGGGCAAAGTAACCCGGATCAAAATCCTGCATATCATTTTGTCGTTTGTTTGGCCGGTAGTGACCGCCGGCCTGTTTTTTCTTGCGTTCTATCTCCGGGGAGACCTTGGAGTGCTGACGATATTTACCATGCTGCTTGTTTTCTTGTGGGGCAGCTATTCTTATTATATCCTCCTTGGAATGAGAAATGATGACCTGCGGATGCTGGCTGTTGAGTTCTGCGACTTTGGCGCATATCTGGAATGTATGCAGTTCGTTGGACGATTCAATATCAATTCCAAAGCCGCCCTGGGGCAGAGTGTCAACTGCGTGGACGCTTATCTCATGAAAGGAGATTTTGATGGGGCTTACAAGCTCCTCACCGCGCTTCGTTCCGAGCGGGACCGCATGAACACCTGGACGAGACTGACTTATGATTTCTGCTGGTGCAAACTCTATGCGGATCTGGAGGATACCTACCGGTTCGAACAGGCTTTGGCCTATTTCCGGCAGACCTGGCTTGGCGGTGTGAACGATCAGGATGCTTCCGTGAGGGGAAGCCTGATGAGAGTCAATGCTTCCATGCTGGATCAGGAACTGCGGTTTCGGGAGATGATCCTCAAGGGGCAGATGGTCGGTGCGAAAGAATTTCTCGGAAAGGTCTGGAAATCCGGCGGATTGAAGACCCGGTACGAGTTTGTAAAATATTGTTACTACATGGGCCGGATCGAATTTGGGGAAGCCAATTTTCCCACGGCAAAGCATTGGTTCGCTCAAACCGTGAGCTTCGGACTGCGGGAGCACATGAGCGACTACGCATCCCAGTTCCTTGAGAAACTGGACATGGCGGGTGTGCCCTATGCGGAAAAGGCACCGGC
>JAFUUM010000304.1 GCA_017477805.1 Lachnospiraceae bacterium | reverse complement strand
CCATGGCGAATTCATAATGTCCGCCCTGGAAGTGGTCATGGCTGAGGATGGATCCGCCGACAATGGGCAGGTCCGCATTGGATCCCACAAAATAATGCGGGAACTGCTTTACAAAATCAAAGAGTTTGCAGAAAGCATTATTGTCGATCTTCATGGGCACATGCTGTCCGTTGAAGACGATGCAATGCTCATTGTAGTAAACATAGGGAGAATACTGGAATCCCCACTGACTGCCCTGGATCTGAATGGGAATGATCCTGTGGTTTTCTCTTGCGGGATGGTTGATCCGTCCGGCATAGCCTTCGTTTTCCCGGCAAAGCTGGCACTTGGGATAGCCTGCCTGCTTGGCTGCTCTTGCGGCAGCGATGGCCTTGGGATCCTTCTCGGGTTTGGATAAATTGATGGTGATGTCGAGGACACCGTATTCCGTATCCGCGGTCCACTTTACGTCCTTGGCGATACGGTATCTGCGGATGTAATCGCAGTTTCTGCAAAGGTCGTAGAAATAATCCGTTGCCGCCACGGCGCCTTCTTTGTACTTTTCCCGGAATACGCGGATCACCTCGCTGGGGCGGGGTGTTACAAGACCCATGATCCGGGTATCAAAAAGATCCCGGTGGGTGATATCATTTTCAGGCATAAGGCCGTTTTCTGCCGCATAGTCCAGCATTTCCGTAAGGATCTCTTCAAGATCCTCTGTCTTTACGGCCGGTGCCTCTTCTTCATCGATCTCATCAAGACCGAATAATAACAAAAGCTGGTTGGTGGTGTAGATCACATCCTCTTCTTCGATGAGGTTCGTGTTTTTTGCATAAGCCACCAGTCGCTTGATGTTTTGCTGAATTGTCATTGTCCTTACTTCCCCTTTTTAGATCTCTGCCGGGCCATCCCCTACTTCCACAACATAAAAGTCAGCTGCATAGCCGATCTTCTCAAGATAGGTCTTTCCAACCTGCTCTTTAAAGTTCTCGATGGCCTCGTCCTTCACAAGGCTGACGGTGCATCCGCCAAAGCCGGCGCCGGTCATACGGGAACCGATAACACCTTCCACGTTCCAGGCTGTCTCTACGAGAGTATCCAGCTCGATACCGGTCACTTCGTAGTCGTCCCGCAGAGAAACATGAGATGCGTTCATAAGCTTACCGAAGGTTGCGATATCATTTGCCTTCAGGGCATCCACTGCCTTTAAGGTTCTCTGGTTTTCGTAAACCGCGTGCTTGGCGCGGCGCTGTCTTACTTCACTGCCGATCAGGCTCTTGTTTGCCTCAAACTCTTCTTCCGTCAGCTCGCCAAGGGACTTGATATCCAGCTTGGTCTGAAGCTCCGCAAGGGCTTCTTCGCACTCTGCTCTTCTTTCGTTGTACTTGGAATCTCCCAGGCCTCTCTTTTTGTTGGAGCAGGAGATAACGATCTTGGCGCCCTCCAACTTCACGGGTGCATAAGTGTAGGAAAGATCTGCCGTATCAAGGAAAATGGCGTTGTCCTTTTTGCCCATGGCGATGGCAAACTGGTCCATGATACCGCAGTTGACACCGTTGAACTTGTTCTCGGAGAACTGACCGATGAGGGCCAGATCCTGATTGGTCACGTTAAAGCCAAAGAAGGTCTTTAAGATGTAGCCGGTGAGGACTTCCACGGAAGCGGATGAAGACAGGCCGGAACCGTTGGGGATGTTACCGAATAACAGCACATCCATACCCTGGGAAACCTTCATTCCCTTTTCGCCAAAGGCCCAGATGATACCGGCAGGATAATTTACCCAGTTCAGTTTTTCGTCAGGTTTTAAGGGAGATGTCAGATCTACGGTGATCACACCCAGCTTTTCAAAGTTCATGGAGTAGAAGCGGCAGGTCTGATCCTCTCTTTTTCTTGCAACGCCGTAGGTTCCGATGGTCAGTGCGCAGGGAAAAACGTGTCCGCCGTTATAATCCGTATGCTCTCCGATGAGGTTTACCCGGCCGGGTGCAAAAAAGACTCTGGCGCCTTCGGTGTCGCCGTATACTTCCTGAAACTTGGCAAGTAACTTTTCTTTCATGTTTTGTGCTTCTCCTTTATCTCTTCTATTTGATCTCGGCTTCCGGGCTCAGTTCCGTGGTCCCGGTTTCCAGAGATTTTTGCACGTCAATGATCCGCTGATTGGAGGATCCTCTGAAGCGCAGGGATAAGTTCTTTAAATCCTGAACAAACTCGCCGTCCACAAGAACGTCGATGTTCTTAAGGATCTTCATGGTCTCATCCCACTCTTTGCACATCTTCTCCAGGATATCCCTCTCGAAAGTGTATCCGCTATAGACCCATATGGTCTTGTTGGGGAGCTGTTCCCGAACACGGAGAATGAGCGGCAGGATCCCCTGCTGGTTCACGTGCTCCATGGGCTCGCCCCCTAAGATGGTCAGACCCTTAATGTAAGGAGGCATCAGAGATTCCACGATCCTGTCCTCCGTCTCCTGCGTATAAGGCTGGCCGTAGTGAAAGTCCCAGGTCATTTCGTTAAAACAGTTCTGACAATGATGCGTACAACCGCTGACAAAAAGGGAAGTCCTGACTCCCGGTCCGTTGGCGATGTCGCAGAATTTGATCTCTCCGTAATACATTACCCCAATACTCCTTTCACCCTTCTCTTCCCATTGATCTACCCTTTGATCGCAGGGGCTTATTCCTATCTTGACATAAATAAAGTAAAGCCGCAACTACCACGCAGGGCAGTTACGGCCTTATTTTTACTTATCTTACAGGTGTAATACCCTTTCCTTGATCTCCTGGGTACGGCCCTGATTCCAGAACTGGGTTCCGATGTAGCCGCAGGTACGTCTTGCAACATTCATCTTGTCCTGATCTCTGTTCTTGCAGTTAGGGCATTCCCAAAGGAGCTTTCCGTCGGTGTCGGTAACGATCTTGATCTCTCCGTCGTAGCCGCAAACCTGGCAGTAATCGCTCTTGGTGTTCAGCTCTGCGTACATGATGTTGTCGTAGATGTACTGCATCACCGACAATACAGCGTCAAGGTTCTGCTGCATGTTGGGTACTTCCACGTAGCTGATGGCGCCGCCGGGTGACAGAGCCTGGAACTGAGACTCGAACTTCAGCTTGGTGAAGGCGTCGATCTCTTCGGTTACGTGTACATGATAGCTGTTGGTGATGTAGTTCTTATCGGTTACGCCGGTAATGATACCGAAACGCTTCTGCAGTGCTTTCGCGAACTTATAGGTGGTGGACTCCAGGGGAGTGCCGTACAGGGAGAAGGCGATGTTGGACTCTGCTCTCCACTTCTTGCAGGCATCGTTTAAGTGCTGCATAACCTCCAGGGCAAAAGGAGTTGCCATGGGATCTGTGTGGGATTTGCCTGTCATGTATCTGGTACATTCGCAAAGTCCCGCATATCCCAGAGAGATCGTGGAATATCCGCCGTAGAGGAGCTTGTCGATAAGCTCGCCCTTTTTCAGTCTCGCCAGTGCACCGTTCTGCCACAGGATGGGAGCCACATCGGAAGGAGTTCCCTTTAATCTGTTGTGACGGATCATCAGTGCTCTGTGGCACAGTTCCAGTCTCTCGTCAAAGATCTGCCAGAACTTGTCCTTGTCTCCGCCGGAGGAACATGCGATGTCCACCAGGTTCAGGGTTACAACACCCTGGTTGAAACGGCCGTAGAACTTAGGGGTTCCGTCTTCGTTTTTCTGCTCGGGTTCATAAGTCAGGAAGCTTCTGCAGCCCATGCAGGTGTAGACGTTTCCGCCCTTTAATTCCTTCATGACCTTGGCGCTGATGTAATCGGGCACCATTCTCTTGGCGGTACATTTTGCTGCCAGCTGGGTCAGATACCAGTATTTGCTTCCTTCGGTGATGTTATCTTCGTCCAGAACATAGATCAGCTTGGGGAACGCGGGAGTGATGTAAACGCCCTTTTCGTTCTTTACGCCTTTGATCCTCTGGTTCAGCATCTCTTCGATGACTGCTGCCAGGTCGTCTCTGGTCTGTCCTTCGGGTACCTCATCCAGGTACATGAACACGGTGATGAAAGGTGCCTGACCGTTGGTGGTCATCAGGGTGATGACCTGGTACTGGATGATCTGGATACCGCGGTTGATCTCTTCCTTAACTCTTCTCTCGGCGATCTGGTTAACCTTCTCGTCGGATGCCTCTACGCCGGCTTCTTCCAGTTCCGCTCTGACTTCTCTGCGGAATTTCTCACGGCTGATCTGGACAAAAGGTGCCAGATGGGAAAGGCTGATGCTCTGTCCGCCGTACTGGGAAGACGCGATCTGGGCGATGGCCTGAGTCGCAACGTTACATGCGGTGGAGAAGCTGTGGGGCTTCTCGATCATGGTCTCACTGATAACGGTACCGTTCTGGAGCATATCCTCCAGGTTTACCAGACAGCAGTTGTGCATGTGCTGTGCGAAATAGTCCGCATCGTGGAAATGGATCAGACCTTTCTCATGCGCTTCGACAATATCGGGAGGCAGAAGGAATCTCTTTGTGATGTCCTTGGATACCTCGCCTGCCATGTAATCTCTCTGTACGGAGTTTACGGTAGGGTTCTTATTGGAGTTTTCCTGCTTTACTTCTTCGTTGTTGCATTCCAGTAAGCTCAGGATCTGCTGATCCGTGGAGTTGGACTTACGTACCAGCGCTCTCTTATAACGGTAGGTGATGTAACTTCTGGCTACGGCGAAAGCACGCTGATTCATGATCTCGTTCTCCACCATATCCTGGATCTCTTCTACCGTAAGGGATCTGTTGATCTTCTCGCAATTACGAAGCATGTTATCGGCAATGACATCGATCTGCCGATCCGTCATCCGCTCCGCCTCCACAACGCTCTCGTTTGCCTTTCTGACAGCGGCAATGATCTTGGAAATATCATAGGACACTTCCTGTCCGCTTCTCTTGATGATCTTCATTTCTCCCCGTCCCTTCTCAGTTTTTGCTAATTATCTGACAATTTGGTATATCTAGTGTTATGCGATATCCCCGCATACTAAATATTGTATTCACAGGGGTACAATCTGTCAAGGTAAAAGGCATGGTCAGAATCACCAAAGATTCCAAACCATGCCTTTTTTCCCCGATTCTATGCGATTCTTTCCACACTATATCTTGTGGTCTTTTTATCTCACAACACGATTTCTGCCACCCTGTTTACCCTGATAGAGAAGTTCATCCGCTTCCGATACCACATCATCTATGGATCGCTTGTAATCTCCCTCGGTGATACCCACCGTCAGGGTAACTTTCACAAGATGATCCTCATACCAGGTATCCGTTTCCTCAACGACTTTGATCAGATGCTGCAGGTACTCTTCCGCCTCTTCGGCCCCCATGTTCTCAAAAATGAGGAGGAATTCCTCACCGCCCCATCTTACGGGGGTGCAGCCTGCGGGAAGCTTGGTCTTTAAGATGTCCGCTACGGTCCTGAGGATCAGATCTCCGCATTCGTGGCCGTAGGTATCGTTGACCTTTTTGAAGAAGTCGATGTCGGCGATACCGATGGAGAACTCGGTACCTTCGTTCCGGGCCTTCTTCCAGACTTTCTCCAGTTTGAGATTGCCGTATCTTCGGTTAAAGAGCCCCGTCAGCACGTCTTTATCGATGAGTTCCTGGAGGGATTCCTCCATGGATACGGCCTCACGGCTGATCTTGCCCAGTTCGTCCTTTCTCTTCCTGACCTTTTCATCCATCTTCGCGGAAAGATTTCCTTTGGCAACTTTTTCCAAAAACCGCTCGATCCTCGTTAAAGTCGTAATGAGGTCATGGGAGAAGATGGCGCTGATGAGGATCGCCACCAAAAGCGCTACCACCGCCACCACAAGGATAGGAACAAGGAGCGCTCTTACCGTTGCCTTCACATCCTCCGCATCTCTGGCAACACCCACCATGCCGAATACCGTCTCATGATCCTGCTCGAAAATAGGCTTGTAATAAGCATAGTAGAGCTTGTCGTTGATGGAGATGGTGGTGTAGAAGGCATCACGTTGATTTTCCTGAACATCATACACGATCTTGGCATGTGCCCCCGTGCCTTCGATGGTCGCTCCGTCACTCCTTAAGGTAGTCAGTACTCTGAGATCTTTGTAAAAGAAGCTGATCTCGTACCCTGTGGTCATCTGATAGAGCTCTAAAAGATCGTGGTGGGCGCTGAGGATGTTCTCTCCCTTAACAAAGACATAGGTATTATCCTGCTCCCACATGGCATATTCCCCGGGGTATTTCTCCTCATACAGGATGAGGAGCTGCTCCGCCGTGCTCTTAAGCTCCCGTCGGATCTGCCGCTGAAACGCCACCGTGAACAGGTTAGCACCAACGATGCTGATGACTAAGGTAAGGAGCACCAGGGGCAGGATGGTCATGAACAGGGCTCTGTTTCGAAGGCTGTTTGCAACCTTCTCATCGTCCTGGTCCTCTTTCCGCTCCACGGTCCTTGCCGGCACCGCTCCTTTTGTATTTAAGTCTCTTTCCGGTATCTGGTCTGCTTCTTTCAGATCAACTTCCCTGATCTGTGTATCTCCCATGATCATTCCCCTTTTATGATTATCTGGTCAGATTTTCAACAGCCGCCTTCTCGATGGGCAGTCCTTCCTGATAACGGGCGATGAATGCGTTAAAGCCATCCACATCTGCCTGCACGGGCTGTAATACCGTTACTTCTTCTCCTGCAAAGATCTTCTTGTTCAGGTATGCATCCAAAGATCCGTAGGTCTCTTTCTCCGTCATGTACTGTGCAAGCAGGGCAATACCCCAGGCCCCGCCTTCGCCTGCGGTCTTCATAACGGAAACGGGAGAGTTCACGGCTGCTGCCATGATCCGCTGGCCGACGCCCTCTGTTTTGAAGAGTCCGCCATGACCCTTTAATTCATCCACCTTAACGCCCTCTTTCTGGAAAAGGATATCAAGACCGATCTTTAAGGCGCCAAGAGAGGTGTACAGGTGAGTTCTCATAAAGTTTGCAAGGCTGAACTTGCTGTCAGGCTGTCTTACGAATAAAGGACGGCCCTCGGTAAAGCCGGTGATGGACTCGCCGGAGAAGTAGTTATAAGCAAGAAGTCCGCCGCAATCAGCGTCCCCTTCCAGTGCTTTGTTGTACAAAAAGCCGAAGAGCTCGTTCTTGTCAGCCTTGATGCCAAAGCCCTTTGCGAACTCATCGAAGAGGTTCACCCAGGCATTTAAATCGGAAGTACAGTTGTTGCAGTGTGCCATAGCTACGAGGTCGCCGCAGGGAGTGGTCACCAGATCGATCTCGGGATATACGCCCTGAAGGTCTTTTTCCAGTACAACCATGGCAAATACGGAAGTACCTGCAGAAACATTACCGGTGCGGACAGCCACGGAATTGGTGGCAACCATGCCGGTGCCTGCATCACCCTCTGGAGGACAGAGAGGAATGCCTGCTTCCAGGGTTCCGGTAGGATCCAGCATCTTTGCGCCTTCTGCAGTCAGGGTACCTGCTGCCTCGCCGGCAGGAAGGACTCCGGGAAGGATATCCGCCAGCTTCCAGGAAAAGCCTTTATCAGCAACCAGGGCATCGAACTTTGCGATCATGTCCTTATTGAACTGGCCGGTAGCGATGTCGATGGGGAACATACCGGATGCTTCACCAACGCCCAGTACCTTTTCTCCCGTCAGCATCCAGTGGATGTAACCTGCAAGGGTAGTGAAAAATGCAACTTTGGAAACGTGCTCTTCCCCGTTTAAGATGGCCTGATACAGGTGGGCAATGCTCCATCTTTCGGGAATGTGATAATGGAATTCTTCCGTCAGCTTCTCGGAAGCTTCGCCGGTGATGGTGTTTCTCCAGGTACGGAAAGGAACCAGTAAGGTGCCTGCGTTATCAAATGCCATGTAGCCGTGCATCATGCCGGAAAAACCGAGGGCTGCCAGCTTCTTTAACTTCACGCCGTACTTATTTTCCACATCTGCGGCAAGGGAAGCATAGGTTCCCTGGAGTCCTTTGTGGATGTCATCCAGAGAATAGGTCCAGATCTGTCCGTCCAGCTTATTTTCCCAATCGTAAGTACCGACTGCGATGGCCTCTCCGGCCTCGTCTACCAGTACCCCCTTGATCCTGGTGGATCCGAATTCAATACCCAGGGAAGCTTTTCCCTGTTCGATGATGGTTTTTGCGTCACTCATGTTTTTGCTCTCTCCTGTTTCTTCTCTGTTTTCTTTTGCTTGGAACACGTCCTTGCTTTCATTCCCCGTTTTTTTACTTCTTCAGTCTGACCTTCATGACCACGGGATTGTGGTCGGAATTCACAAATCCAAGATCCCGCACTTCGCAGGACTCCACTTCCAGGTTGTCGGACACGATAAATCCGTCGATAACATAGTACTGGAAAACCTTGGGATCCCTGCTGTCCGCATCCGCCAGAGGCTGATCCAGGGATCTGCAGCTGGGTGTTTCAGTGGGCATGATAAACTGCAGGCTGCTGTCGAATTCGTTGATGTCGATCTTTCCTGCTTCCCATTTTCCCTCAAGGACAGGATATTTCCGGATGTCCGCGTTGGAGAAAGTCTGGTTGAAATCGCCGCCGGCGATGACGTAATTACCTTTTTGGATCTCTTCTTCCAGAAGGTTTTTCAGCATTTCCGTCTGGGCAGCTTTTCCTTCGCCGGAGTCATAAGCCTCCAGATGAAGATTGACAAGGACCAGTTCTTTATCCGTTCCGTCTACGGGAAGTCGGTCCACCATCAGGCAGCGCTTCAGGTTTCCTGCCCGGGTAGGCCACTTAAAGGGGCAGGGGAGTTTGATCCGCTCGGAGGATTCGATGTCGTACTTACTCCAGGTACTGATACCGCTCTTGATCTCGCCCATGGGGGGTACGGGATAGGGCAGGAAGTTTACCTTGAAGTTATAGGCAAAGGTGTTTTCGTAACCGCCACCCGCAAGTTTATTGGTGGCCTCTTCCACCATGTTGATCCGGTAGCTTCTTGCAGAATGCACATCCACCTCCTGCAGGAAGATCACGTCCGTATCCTCGCTCTGGAGTCTTCCGATAATGGAAGAAACGTTACTTTTCACACGGGATCTGGAGGCGGTCTTTACCATCTTGCCTCCATCCATGAAGAAGTCCGCATTATCGCCAAGAGCACCAAATCCCACGTTCCAGGTAAGGATCGTCAGTTCATCTCCGGGGTCCAGTTCTTTGGACTGCAATCCCGTGATCTCGATCTCTTCCACGTCCGCGGGTTTATACTCCGTGG
>JAFUUM010000021.1 GCA_017477805.1 Lachnospiraceae bacterium | reverse complement strand
GGCATAGGTGTACTCCTCGTACTGCTTGACCTTTTCCCGGTATATGTCTTCCCATTTTCTGTGTTCATCCGCTTCCCGATCAAAGGCCGCCTGTTTGGTATCCAGATCCAGTTTGTAATTCAGGGCCGAAGATGCCCGATCCGCCAGATCCATTGCTGCATCCGCCTCTGCCTGTCTTGTGGCGATGATGCTGTTGTGATAATCCGTCAGTTCCAAAAGGGAGAGCCGCATCTCTTCTTCAATGTCGCTCTTTTCTTGGATCAGTTCGTGAATGATGGCATCCTCTGATTCCTCGATGGCCGTACGCTCCGCCTCATAAGTCTCCGGTCTTTCGGTAAGGAGCACCGATTCCATGGCGGAAACCTCCGCTGCCACCGCACCCTTAGCCGCAAGAGCCGTCAGTCTGTAAGCCTCCTTGTCGATGACCATTGCCTCTAACGCGGCCTGTTCCTGCTTCATGGTCAGAATCTGATTGCGATAGGCCTCCAACAGGTGATCATAGGGCGTTCCCGACGCCGTATCCTGCGCTGCCAGGATCAACAATTCGATCTTTTCCTTTTCCGTAGTAAGCGCACTTAACTTGGTCTGCCAGGTCTGGGCGGGAGCTTCCGCGTTGGCGATCAGCGCTTCTTTGACGGCGATCATGTTCTGATAAGACGCTATTTCCTCCGACCTCTTATTCTGATCGGCCTCATAAGAATCCATATAGCGCTGCAGATCGGAGATGGCTGCCTTTACGGTCCGGATCTCTTCTTTCTTTGCAAGGTAAACGGGTTCATAGGCGTTAAAGGCATCGTTTGCGGTTTTTAACTTCAGGAGTTTTTCCTGATAGGGAACGCTGGCTGCTTCCAACGCTTCTTCCTTTTCCGTGATCTCAAGATCCAATGCCTGAAGTTTGCCGTTTAAGATGTCGGGCCAGGTTGCATTTGCCTCATCCAACCGGGCCTGCGCCAGTTCGATCTCCTTTTCCAGGTTCAGATCCTTTCCCACAGCGTCCACAATGGCTTTTGCTTTGTTCTTTTTGATAACAGCCGCGTTTAACGTATCTTCCAAAGTACGGATCAGCTTTTCCTGCGTGGCCACCGCATGATCTGCCTCTGTCTTTGCTTCGGGATCATAAGTCTTGTTCCCGTCGGTCAGCGCGGTAAACCGGCTGGAGGTATAACTGTCCGCTTTTTGCTGCATCTCCGGCAGCTTGCCGGTTTCCGCGAGAATGCCGTTTTCCAGTCTGGCGATCCGGCTCTCCAGTTCCAGGATCTCTTCCACGGCCTCATCATATTCCGGCTTTCTTGCCTGAGCGATCCTCTGTCTGGTCTTTAAGTCTTCCAGATCTTTTTCCAGTTGTTCCAGATCTTCGTATGTTTTCAGTTTTGTATCGTATTTACTGTTTCGAAGGGCATTGATCTCATCGGCCTGTTTCTGCTGTTCTTCGTTTAAGGCCACTACCTCATTCAGGATGGAATCGAGAGCAGAATCCAGCCTGTTGTACTCGGTTTCGATAGGCTTTAATTCCTCTTCCAGCGTTTGGAGTTTTGCTTCCTGGGCGGTCAGATTTCCTTCCGGATCTGCCGCCACATACTCTGCCTCCGCCGAAAGGATCTCCTCTTCCAGGTCTTTGATCGCATCCTGCATGGTAAGGACTTCCTGCCGCATTTTCGTGGCAGGAGCCTGCGCCTTGTCCGCTTCCGTAGAAGCCTCTGCCATTTCCGCGGAGATCTCGGCCTTCCGGTACTCCAATTCCTCCAGCACTTCACTGTTGTCCATACCGTAACTGCCGGTAAGATTGGTATTGTACAGAAGGTTATAGTAGATCTCCGCCCGGCGCGTGGCATCCACCTGACGCTGTACGTACATGGTGGCATCCGCCTCTTCATCCTTCTGGGCTTCCTGGAAGAACTTTGCCATCTGATCCAGTGCCGCTTCCTGAAGATCTGCCCGATCCGTCACATCATCCCGGATGTTGGGCCAGTTGCGCATCATCAGCATCAGGTCCTTGTACTCCTCCGGATAGGTAAGGGGCGATTTGGTCAGAGCCTGATCCCACAGTTCCTCCAGTTTTCTCCGGTCGGAAGAGAGTCCGGCATAAGAAAGCATGGCAGAGCCTACGTCAAGACCTGCCCTGTCATATTCCAGATCATCGTTTTCAAAAAAGTAATACAACATCCGGTACAGATAATGAGAGGTACCGGTATCCTGCGCCGATAAGGGACCGTCTTCGTAATACTCTTCCAGAAGATCCAGTTCCTTGATGTTCTCCATGTCATAGGGAGAGATCAGGGTATAAACGTCCACAGGTTCTCCCGTAGCGGGATCTCTGGGAATGCCGTCATCCCCGACGACAACGGTGATGTAATAGGGATACAGTGTGGATTCTTCCACTGAATCCGCAAGGGTCGTGATATTGGTCAAGGATTCCGCATCCTTGACATTCTTCCAGTTTCCCTGATCCAGTTCGGAGGTATAGAACGCAATGTGCTGATCATAATAATCCCTGCTGTCCAGGGCCTCCCGGTACAGTCTTGCACTGACAGACTTTGCGCTCATGAGATAGGTACCCACGAAAAGCCAGGAAGGCGGCACGGAATTTCCCAGCTCCACGGTGTATTCCCGATAGGTGATGGGATCATCGTTTGTCCGTTCTGCACGTACCTGCCCCAGGGCCACGATCTCTTTGCCTCCGGGGAGGCGAGCCCACACCACCGGGTCTGCAAAAGCAGACAAAAAGACCATGCAAAGAACAAGTGCCAGAGAAGCCACTCGGGTGCATACCCTATTTGCTTTTCCTTTTTGCCTCGTTAATCGCATGGTCTTACCCTTTTTTTACTAGTTTTCTCCGTCCGTCAGCAGATCCAGTTCATCCAGGATCCTGACGATCTTGCTGTCCATCTGAGGGGTTACCAGGACTGCCATATCCGTGCCCTTTAAGTACACGCATTTGCAGTACAGATATTTCATACAGGATTCTTCCGTCACATAGGGATACTCTGTGGTGGAATCCCCTCGAATGTAAGGATCCGTCTGTGTCACCAACGGCAGATCCATATGATCCTCATCCCTGTTATTTTTCACAACATCCACGGATCCCACGGCAAAGGAATACGAAGCAGAACCCTGCACGATCTGTGCCATGGTCACATCCGCCCTTTCTCTTGCCCTTCTAAAGCGCGTATAAAGTCTGCATTTGTCCACGGACTCTAAGGACACATATTCCCTGGAAGGATCTTCCAGATACTGCCGGTACACAAATCCGCTGGCGGTCCCCAAAAGTTCGTTTAGCAGATCCATTGCGTATTCATGGGCACCGGCATCATCTCTTGCCAGGGCAAACTGCTCCAGAGCAGCCACTGCCGCCGCTTTATCAAGATCGGACAGGTTGCCGGTGTCTCCGCCAAGGCCCGCACGAACCGCATTTCCAAGTCCTTCTTTTCCAAGGCCCAGGTCTTTGCCAAAGCCGTTACCGGTATCGCCGTCTCCCGAATCGTCACCGTTTCCTCCGGGACCTGTCCCGGCTCCTCCGATGTCGCCACCGCCTCCGGTGTTGTCATCTCCTTCGCCGTTTTGGCCGGTGCCGGTGTTACCACCGATCCCCGTGCCTTCCGGTCCGCCGTTTCCTCCGCCTCCGGTCCCATCAGAGTTTCCGGATCCGCCGGCTCCCGTCTCTCCGGATCCTGCACCGCCTCCTGTTTCATCCTTTGGATAAAGATCGTTGAAGGGGCTGGACTGGGCAGCTGTTTCCGCTTCCTCCGCCTGATGGATCAGTTCCAGTGGCGCACTGTGGACTCTCAGGGCATCAATGATCTCCGGGATCCTTGGCGATCCCAGATCACCAAGAGCCTTCAATCCATCGGGGATAGGGTCGTAATTTCCCTCTCCGATGTCCGCCAGCAAATTATCCGCCAGCGCATCCGCCACTCCCTGAGGGGATTCGGGATTATACATATCGGCCTGATCTGCCGCCGCGGCAGCACCCGAAGCATTCTCCCGTTTCTTTTTGTCAGCCTGATCAATGGCATTTTGTACTTCCGTGATCTGTCTGCCAAGGCTTTCTGCATCTTTTAAGTTTCCGTTATCCAGTGCGCTTAACAGATCCAGCTCCAGCTGTGCTTTTTTGGCTCGAAGGTCATCGGTCTCATCCGTGATCTCACCGCCCTCTTTGATGGTGTTGATCAGGGTCTTGAGCCATCGGATATGCTCATCCAGAGCTTCATTTGCATAAGGGCCAAAAGCATCGGAGG
>JAFUUM010000303.1 GCA_017477805.1 Lachnospiraceae bacterium | reverse complement strand
ATCATAGTTGCACTTTTTATTCTACCATGATTAAAGGGGAAACGATAACGTTTTCGTTGATTTTTCATAAAACCGATAAAAAACCGGGCAGAAAGGGATAGGCCTCTCTGCCCGGAAACTGGTATTCCAACGGAAACTTCGGGGAATGATCAGAACTTGTACTGATCCACAACCTCGTTGAGCTCGTCTGCGATGTTCTGTTGCTGTTTGGACATTGCGGATACGCCGTCCACGACGCCTGCCACGGTGGTAACCGCATCCATGATGTGAGAACTGTTATCCGCTGTGGTCTGGGAAGACTCTGCAATATTCTGGATGGCACTTCCCACTTCGTTGATGACACGTTCCAAACTCTCGGACATCTCGGACATCCTGCCGGAAAGATCTGCGATATGGTCCGCATCCTCACCGTACTGTTTTGCGATGTCCACAAAGTGCTGGTAATCCGGTGTAACCGTATCCTGCAGGAACTTGAGGAAAGTCTTGGAGTCGTTCAGCAGACCATTAAATGCGTTCTCTACATCGCCAACCGTAGTCTGGATGGTTTCAACCGCTTCGGAAGTCTCGCCGGCCAACTTACCGATCTCGGATGCAACAACTGCAAAGCCTCTTCCCTGTTCTCCTGCACGGGCTGCTTCGATGGAAGCATTCAGGGACAGGAGGTTGATCTGAGATGCGATCTCGGAGATCGTGGATGCCATGGTACCGATGGTGGACACCACCTTGGCGTTTTCAATGCTGATTCGAAGCTCTTTATCAAACTTCTCGGACAACGTGATCGCATTGTCGTAGGATGCCTTGCTGTCTTTTTCGATATTCCGCGCTCTGTCGCGTATCTCGTCTGCCATCTTGGAACTCTTGCCGGTCTCTTCCGCCATCTTGTTTACGGAGTTGTTGACTTCCTGAGTGGAAGCATTTACCTGCTCCGTTGCCGCACTTGCGGACATCATGGCTTCATTTACCTCAAACATGTACTGCTCGATGGTCTCGAACTGCTCGGAGAGCTGTTCTGCGGAAGTGTTCAGATCTCTGCTGGATGCATCCAGATTCTTTGCCTTTTCGGAAATGCCGAGGATGATCTCTTTGTTGCCGTTGTACATGGAGTTTAAAGACTCACTCATCTGGCCCACTTCGTCTTTGGACTTCACGGGGATCTCATCGATGGAGAAATCGCCGCCTGCCAGGGAACCGGCAAAGATCTTCACCCGGTTCAGACTCTTAGCAATACTGGTAACGGAAAGCACGATAACAATGGCAACGATGATCATACAGATCAGGGTCACGATCATCAACTTTGTTGTCAGGTTTTTGACCGGCTTATTCAGCTGAGACTGAGGAAGCTGGATCAAAAGCTTCCAACCCAGGTCGGGAATGGTGGTGAAATAGACGTTGTTGACACCGTTACTCTTGGTATAAGTTGTTATACCGCTATCCTTACTCATGATCACATTTGCAGCGGCCGCAAGGGACTTGTTGCTGTCCTCCGCCAGGTTTAATCCATTGGCTGCCGCATCAGGCTCATCCGGAGAATACAGGATAACGCCTTCGGAGCTCAGGAGCATAGCGGTTCCTGCTTCACCGATCTTGACATTACTGACCATGGACTGGATATCATCCAGCTGCATATCTACGGTGACACATCCAATGAACTCCCCTGCGGCATTGAACATGGGGGCGGAGGAAGATGCCATAACGATACCGGAAGTAGGATCATAATAAGGATCCGTTACTTTTACGGTATTGGAACTCTTGGCATTTAAGTAATACTCTTCATTGAAGTAATCGTAATCGGCATTACTGTAATCCCACGTCGTTACGATCTCGGAACCGTTTTTATAGATATAGGGGCCCATGTACTCGGAAGCTTTGTCGTACACATAGGGTTCAAACCAAAGACCGCTTCCCAGCACCATATCTTCATCCTTGATGGTGTTGGCCAGGATCTTCTCATAATCCGTGATCACGGTCTTGTTGTAATTGCTCTGCACATCCTTTGCGATAACACCGCACATGGTGGTCACGGTCTTGACGCATTCCGTGATCTTATT
>JAFUUM010000302.1 GCA_017477805.1 Lachnospiraceae bacterium | reverse complement strand
AGGACCCCAATGATGATAAGAACGTTATCGTCGAGATCCGTGCCGGCGCCGGTGGTGATGAAGCAGCCCTTTTTGCTGCGGAACTTTACAGAATGTACATGCATTATGTGGAGAGCCGTCACTGGAAGACCGAGACCATGGAAATGGAAGAGATCGGCATCGGCGGAATGAAGAGCGTTACCTTTATGGTAACGGGACAGGGCGCATATTCCGTATTAAAGTACGAGAGCGGCGTGCACCGTGTACAGCGCGTGCCCGTAACGGAGTCCGGCGGACGGATCCATACCTCCACCGCTTCCGTTGCAGTACTTCCCGAAGCGGAAGAAGTGGATATCCAGATTGATGAAAAGGATATCCGTATCGATGTTATGAGAGCATCCGGTAACGGTGGTCAGTGCGTTAACACCACAGACTCCGCCGTACGTCTGACCCACTACCCTACGGGTATCGTGATCTACAGCCAGACGGAGAAATCCCAGCTTCAGAACAGAGCAAAAGCATTTGCACTGCTGCGTGCAAAGCTGTATGACATCGAGTGCCAGAAGGCTCATGATGCGGAAGCTGAGGCAAGAAGAAGCCAGATCGGTACCGGAGACCGTTCCGAGAAGATCCGGACGTACAATTTCCCCCAGGGCCGTGTGACGGATCACCGCATTCATCTGACCCTGTACAGGATCGATGATGTAATGAACGGAGATCTGCAGGAACTGATCGATGCCCTGACCGCAGCGGATCAGGCAGCAAAGCTCAGCCAGATGGGAGAGCAGTGAGCCTTAATGAGGTAGGCTCGCAAGCGAGCCCTTTAGCCCGAACGCAAAGCGTTCGGTGTCGCCGGCGTACGCCGGAACGACGAATTTGCAATTAATCCCGGGATTGTGTATGATGTGCTAGGTTAGTAACCGCAAACAAGATATATGCTTCCGAACGACGAGGAGGATGGATACCATGGAAGATCTGGAGTTCAGATACGATACACAGCTTTTGCTGGATAAATACGGTCTTGATGAGGATGAGGCCGATGATCTTGTAGATGAGATCAGAGATCATATCATCGATACTTTCAACGGAGACTGCCTGCTGGTGGCCGGTGATACCGGAGAAGATGAAGTTGGCGGCGAGAAAGCCACCATCAAGCTTCACTATCACACCAACGAGCCCTGGCTTGTGCTGGAATACTGCAGAAGCGTAGGCGAGATCTACGACATCGTTGTAGAAGATATGCAGAGACAGTCCGCAGGACTTAAAGGCTAAGAGCGGTAATCATGAGAGCTGAGCAAATTTGCCCGGCTCTTTTTTGTTGTTTGCGATTTCACAAAAGAGTCACAAATTTGCCCGGAAAAAACACAATTCCGACACAATTACGGACTAAGATGAACTCATCAAAACAAAAACAAACCATGTAAAGGAGGTTTCGATCATGGATTATCAATATGGTAATAACGACAACAACGAAAATGAGAACCGGGACGTAAATAGCATTCCGGAGAACAACACCGGCAGCGCTCCCGAGCCCGAGCGCAAAAAGTCCTGGAACGAAGAGTGGGAGAACAACACCCCCGCACAGAATTCCAACCCTTACATCAATACCGGGTATCAGAGTGGTAACCGGAATCCTTACGAGAACGGAAGCTATCGCGGAACCGGTTCTACCGGATCTTATCAGACCGGAAACGGATCTTACCCTTACGGTACGGGAAGTTCCTACGGCAGCAGCTACCAGAACAACTCTTACCAGAACAACTCCTACCAGAACAGCAGCTATCAGGGCAGCGGTTATAACGGCGGCGGAAACGGTCAGGGCCCTAAGAAGAAAAAGAAAGGCGGCGCCGCTCTCATCGCACTTGGTATGGCAGCAGTCCTCTTTGTGGGCGCAGGCCTGGGAGTTTACGGAAGTCAGGTTTGGAACCGCATCAGCACCAATCCCGGACTACAGGAACAGCAGCCTGAAACTGCAGGAGAAGAAAGCACGACGGAAGAGAGCAAAGCAGGTCTCCAGCAGGCCCAGAACACCGAGGAAAGTGTTGCAGCAGAGTCTGTTGCAACGACCACCACTTCTTCCAGCAATATGACGGTACAGCAGATCGCAGAAAACTGCCTGCCTTCCATCGTTGCCATTACCAATAAAGGCGTTGCCGAGATCCAGAGCATCTGGGGAACTTACACTACCGAGAGCGAAAGCGCAGGCTCCGGTGTCATCATCGGTGAGACCGATACGGAACTTCTGATCATCACCAACTACCACGTGGTGGAAGGTAACCAGACCCTCAGCGTGGTCTTCAGCTTCCAGGAAAATGAGGAAGATCCCGAAGTTGTATCCGCAAAGGTAAAAGACTACGATTCCAGCAAGGATCTTGCTGTGATCTCCATCAATAAGGAAGACCTTTCTTCCGATGTGCTGTCCAACATCCGGGTAGCGGTGGTTGGCAATTCCGAAGACCTGGCTCTTGGCGAGCAGGTGGTCGCCATCGGTAACGCCCTTGGTTACGGCCAGTCCGTTACCACCGGTATCGTCAGTGCACTGAACAGGACCGTAAACCTCCAGAGCGAGGACGGTTCCGTCATCACCAACAAGTACATCCAGACCGATGCATCCATCAACCCCGGTAACTCCGGCGGCGGTCTCTTCAACATGAAGGGTGAGCTGGTTGGTATCAATTCTGCAAAAGTAGCATCTGCGGAAGTAGAAGGCATGGGGTATTCCATTCCCATCTCCGACGTGTCCGGCGATATTGAAGTCATGATGAACGCCGAGACCAGAGAAGTGGTAGCAGTGGAAAACCGCGGCTATCTGGGTATCACCGGATCCAATGTGACCTCCGATGTGGCAGCATCCTATGGACTGCCCATGGGCGTGTACATCAGCGGTGTGACTGCAGGTTCTCCCGCAGAAGCCTACGGTCTTGCTAAAGGCATGGTGGTCACCGGCATCAACGGTAAGACCATCAACACCATCGAAGCATTAAAGACCTACCTGAGTTATTATGCCATCGGTGAAGAAGTGACCATCACCGCCATGGTACAGAGTAACGACGGCTACGTTGAAAAGACCTTTGACATCGTTCTCGGCTCCGCAGAGCAGGCCGGCATCCAGTCAAATACCGGCAGCACCCAGAACGAACAGAACGGACAGAACGGCCAGAATGGCAATAACGGCAGCAACGGCGGCAATTACTATAACAACGGAAACTACGGAAGCATGGATCCCGAAGATCTGTACAATTATTTCTTCGGCGGCGGCCGTTAGGCTCCGGATGTTTCTCGGAAAGTAGTAAAAAAAGACCGTATACATAGATGATTAGCCCCGGACGAGTGAGTCCGGGGCTTTTTGACTTTACCCCGGATTCATGGCAAAATGAGCAGGTAGCCGTGCCGCCGGCCTAAAGGTTAAAGGTCGGAATGACGGGGAAAGGAATGATTATGAGGATCGGAATGGGTTATGACGTTCATCGTCT
>JAFUUM010000301.1 GCA_017477805.1 Lachnospiraceae bacterium | reverse complement strand
TCCCCAGGCCCTCTAAGCCGTTCAGGATTTTCTTCATGGCACCGGATACTTCCGTATCATCCAGAGTCTTGTCCTTTGCTCTGAAGCTTAAGCTGTAAGCCACGGACTTAAAGCCCTTCTGGATCTGATCGCCTTCATACAGGTCAAAGAGACTGAAGCTTTCCAGGATCTTACCGCCGCGCTGGGTCAGGATCTCTTCGATCTTGCCCACCTGCAGTTCGGAAGGAACTACCATGGAAATGTCTCTGGTAACTGCAGGGAACTTTGCAATTCCCTCGAATTTCCTGTCAAAGGAAGCATAAGGCATAATGGCGGGCATATCAAGCACTGCCACATAGGCTCTGGTCTTCATGTCATAGTTTGCGCACACTTCCGGATGTACTTCACCCAAAAAGCCCATGAGCTGTCCGTCATAGTACACATTTGCCTGTCTTCCGGGGTGCAGGAAAGGCTTGCCCGCTGCGGCGTCATAGGTCTTTTTCCCTGTCATGCCGATCTTTTCCATGAATTCTTCGATCACACCCTTCATGGTGAAGAAGTCCCCATCCCCGTAAAAGCCCAGGGTAAACTGCATCCGCTCATCAGGCAGTTCCGTCAGAGGAAGGCTCTTAGGCAGATATACTTTTCCCAGTTCATAGAGCTTTACATTCTGATTTCTGCGGTTAAAGTTTGTAGACAAACTGGTGAGCATACCGTTTAAAGTCAGGGTACGCATGTAAGCAAAGTCTTCCCCCAGAGGGTTGGAAATGCGGATCGCATTTCTGATCTCATCTCCTTCGGGGATCAGCAGTTTGTCATACACCTTCATGCTCTCGAAGGAGTAAGCCATAGCCTGGGAAAATCCGCAGAACTCTGCCACATCTCTTGCCTTCTGTTCGATCATCATCTTGAAGGACAGTTTGCCGGCCACTGCGGAACCGGAAGGCTGGGTTGTGGGGATCTTGTCATAGCCAAAGAATCTTGCCACTTCCTCTGCGATATCCGCAAAGCCCTTCAGGTCCTGTCTGAAAGAAGGACAGGTCAGAAGGTTTGTCTTCTCATCATATTCGATCTCCAGTTTTTTGAAGGTAGCGAGCATATCTTCTTTGGAGATCCGGGTGCCCAGGAAGGTATTGATCTTCTCGGGTTCGAAGGGGATCTGTACAAGTTCCTTTAAGGGAGCTTTTACATCCACCATACCGGAAACAACTTCGCCGCAGCCCAGTTCTTCCACCAGCTGGCAGGCTCTGTTGATGGCTGCTTCCGCATTTCTGGGATCCAGGCCCTTTTCGAACTTACCGGAAGCATCGGTACGAAGTCCGAGACGCTTTGCGGACTTTCTGATGTTGGGTCCGTTGAAGGTTGCTGCTTCGAATAAAACAGTCTCTACCTGATCCGTGATCATGGAGTTCTCACCGCCCATGATACCGCCGATGGCAACTTCCTTTTCTCCGTCGCAGATCATCAGGATATCCTTATCCAGAGTTCTTTCCTGACCATCCAGGGTCACGAACTTCTCGCCGTCTTTTGCACGTTTTACAACGATCTTCTTGCCTGCGATGGTGGAAAGATCAAAAGCGTGCATGGGCTGGCCGTACTCTTCCATCACGTAGTTTGTGATATCCACCAGGTTGTTGATGGGACGGATACCGCTGGCTGCAAGTCTTCTCTGCATCCACTTGGGAGAAGGTCCGATCTTGATGTTCTTACATACTCTTGCAATGTATCTGGGGCAAAGCTCCTGATCCTGAACTTCTACGGAAATGTAATCTTTTACATCTCCGCTCTCGTTCTTGATCTCCACAACGGGAGGAACAAAGGGCTTATCAAAAGTAGCCGCTACCTCTCTTGCGATACCGAGGATACTGTAGCAGTCCACACGGTTGTTGGTGATCTCGTATTCGAACACGGTATCCCGAAGGCCCAGTGCCTCTACGGCATCAGCGCCCACTTCCGCATCCTCGGGGAACTCGTAAAGTCCGTTATCGGGTGCTTCGGGGTAGAAGTTTTTGGAAGAGCCCAGCTCCTCGATGGAGCACATCATACCGTAGGACTCTACGCCTCTTAACTTGCCGGCTTTGATGGTCACGCCTTCTTCGGGAAGGGGACCGCCGTCATGTCCGCCGGCAACCTTACCGCCGTCAAGGACAACGGGAACCTTCATGCCTTCTCTGGCATTGGGTGCACCGGTAACGATCTGGATGGTCTCGGTGCCGACGTTAACCTGACAGATCACCAGTTTATCCGCATCGGGATGTCTCTCGATCTTTGTGATCTGACCGATCACGATCTTCTCCAAATTCTTGTCCAGTCTCTGGAAGGTCTCTACCTTGGTACCGGACATGGTCATCTTATCAAAATACTCCCGATCCTCGCATGTAAGCTTGGGAACATATGCTTTGATCCATGAAAGCGCTGTATTCATGTCTTATCTCCTTTTCTCCAAATTAGAACTGCTTTAAGAAGCGAATGTCATTTTCATAAAGAAGACGCATATCGTCGATCTCGTACTTTAAGAGACTGATACGCTCAAGTCCCATACCGAATGCAAATCCGCTGTATTCGTTGGGATCGATGTTGCAGCGTTTCAAGACATCGGGATGTACCATACCGCAGCCCAGGATCTCGATCCAGCCTTCGCCCTTACAGAAACGGCAGCCTTTACCGCCGCACTTGAAGCAGCTAACATCCATCTCGGCAGAGGGCTCTGTGAAAGGGAAATGATGAGGTCTGAATTTAACTTTTGTATCCTCACCGAACATCTCCTTTGCAAACTCCTGCAGAGTTCCCTTCAGGTCGGAGAAGGTTACGTTCTTGTCCACAACCATACCTTCGATCTGATGGAAGCAGGGAGAATGGGTAGCATCCACTTCGTCTGCACGGAATACACGGCCGGGAGCCAGCATACGGATGGGCAGGTGGCCCTTCTCCATCTCATGGATCTGGATGGGGCTGGTCTGGGTACGAAGCAGGATGTCACCGCTGATGTAGAAAGTATCCTGTTCATCCTTTGCGGGATGATCCGCAGGGATGTTCAGAGCTTCGAAGTTGTAATAATCGTATTCGATCTCGGGGCCTTCCACCACTTCATAGCCCATGCCAACGAAGATACGCTCTACTTCTTCCAGGGCAATGTAGTTGGGATGTCTGTGGCCGATGCTGTTCTTCTTGGCAGGCAGGGTCACATCGATGACTTCCGCTTTCAGTTTTGCTTCCTGAACTTCCCGTTCCATTTCCTTTTTTGCATTTTCAAGAGCATTCTCGATCTCTTCCCGAACGGTGTTCACCATCTGACCGAACTTCGGTCTCTCCTCGGGAGCAAGATCCTTCATGCTCTTCATGATGGTTGTGAGTTCACCCTTCTTTCCGAGGAAATTCACACGCACATCATTCAGTTTGTCCAGCGCACCGGACTCTTTGATCTGCTTCAAAGCTTCTGCTTTGATCTGTTCCAGTTTTTCCATAACTAGCTCCTTTCATTTTCCCTATAGACGCAGAAAGTCCCTGTATCTTTGCAGATACAGGGACGATGTTATCGCGGTACCACCCTAATTCCCGAAACGATCGTCTCGGACTCTCGATTTGCGTAACGTGCAATAACGGCCCGGGCTACACAGACCTGTGTTCAGATCCTTTACTCAGACAACTCCGGCGTGAATATGATCCTGAACCTTTCGTAGAGAGCTCCCAGCCGATGACTCTCTTTCTCTGTC
>JAFUUM010000300.1 GCA_017477805.1 Lachnospiraceae bacterium | reverse complement strand
CTCTGCCGGGGTAGGTGGTAGAGGAAATCTCTTCTTCCAGCTTTTTGATGATCATTTCTTCGCTCCCTTTTTGTTGATGTATTTGTCGATAAAGACAGTTCTTTTCAGCGGTTTATCGAAGTAGAAGCCCTGAATATAGGCCACTCCCAAACCGGTCAAAGCATTGTATTGTTCTTCGTTCTCGATACCTTCCACGCAGACCTTGGTGTTCAGGACTTTGGCAAGTTCGGTGATCATGCGGATGAAGGCCTGGGGATAAGTACCCTCAGCCAGATCTTTCACGAAGCTCTGATCCACCTTGATGATGTCCAGAGGCATTTCACGGATATGGCTCAGGGACGAATAACCGGTACCAAAATCGTCCAGAGCGATCTTACAACCCATCTCACGGATGTGACCAAGGACCTCTTTCATACGCCGCATATCATTGACGGCAAGGGATTCCGTCACTTCCACCGTAAGGTTCTTGGGATCAAGGTTCGTCCGGTCAAGAACTTTGCTGATGGTCTCTTCGATCTCGGGCTGAAGGAGCTGCACCACCGAGAGGTTGACATTCACATGGTGATGAGGATAACCGTTGTCATTCCAGCGTTTACAGTCGGAGCAGGCCTTTTCCAGGATATGGGCCCCGATGGGAGTGATAAGGCCCAGGTACTCTGCCAGGGGGATGAACTCACCGGGAGCCACAAAACCCATTTCCGCGCTGTTCCAGCGGATCAACGCCTCTGCGCCAACACAGACAGGCTCTTTTCCCGTGACTTCCATGATGGGCTGGTAATATACCTCGAATTCATCACAGCCGAGGCTTGCGGCCTCACGCATGTTCTTTTCCATGTCCAGACGTTTTCCGGAGCCGATGTCTGCGCTGTCGGAATACCGTGCAACCCGGTTTTTACCGGATTTCTTAGCCTGATACATGGAAACGTCCGCTTTTTTGATCAGGTCGTCCACCTTGTCACCGTCATCGGGGAAGGTAACGATACCCATACTCATGGTACAGTAATAATCCGCGCCCTTTAAAAACCAGGGTTTGGCGAAAATGGCTTTGATCTTTTCGATGATGTCCGATACGTTGCCGTAGGCTTCCGGAGGGATGATGATAACAAATTCATCGCCGCCCATACGATAGCAGGAGTCTGTGATTCCCGCCACGTGCTGGATGCTGTGGGAAATGGACTGCAGGAGCATATCGCCGTACTGATGGCCGAGACCGTCGTTGATGTGCTTAAAGTCATCCAGGTCCAGATACAGCAGCGCACCCTGTGTGTTCTCGTTCTTTGCGGTATCGATAAACTTCGCAAGATCCCGTTCGCAGCACATACGGTTGTAAAGGCCCGTCAGGAAATCCGTGTAGGCCTGCTGCTCGATCTTCTGCTGATAGACCTTTTTGTCGGTGATATCGTACATGGAGCAAAGGAGAACGTTCTTGCTGTCCATCCAGCTGATCCGGGTGTAGTAAAAGTCGTACCAGGTATCCCTGCCGAAATAGTGAAGCTCATAGTTGCCTTCATCCAGGGAGGGTACCAGTTTTTCTCCGAAGATATCCATCAGTTCCCCGTCTTTTAATTCCCGGGAAAAGGTTGCCCGGACAAAACGGTTCGCAAACAGGATCTTCTTCTCTTCGGGACTCCAGACGAAAACGCCGCAGCCTACGTTGTCCAGGATGGACTCCAGGGTCCGGTAGGAACCTGCCAGGGAGTTACTCTGAACACGTCTTGTGATGATGGACTGCAGGATCCGAACGGCATCGTTCATGTATCGGATCTCTTCGATCTCCCAGTTTCTCTCTTTTTCGGTCTCGTAAAAACCGGCGTACATATTGGCCTGTCCGTTGATGGAGATGGGGATCACGGCCAGGGCGTAAACGGAGTTGTTCTCCAGGGCTTCCCGTTCTTCGGAAGGAATGGTCGTGGCATAGGAGATGACCACAGGCTTTTCCGGCTTTCCGGAAAGTGAAGCGAAAGTTTCGTAGGAATAACCGGCATCCAGAGGAGTTTCTCCGGGAATGCCGTTCCATTTTGCAATGATCTCGGGTTCCTTGTCGTTGCCGCGATATCTGTAGATACAGGCTCTGCTGATATCCAAAAAGCCGGATACGATCTCTAAGCAGGTGGACATGATCTTTTCGATGGGCTCTTCCCGATCCAGGAGCTGTACCAGCTCGGTGGTGGCGCCAAGGCGCTTCACGGTCATTCCAAGCTTTGCTTCCTGGAAGGCTCCCACCATTTCATCACCCTGTTTTTCCCGGATGGCTCCGGCCTGAGCCTGAGTCCTTGTAAATTCCGTCAGGCAGTCCAAAAATGCGTTGAAACGTCCGGAATCGGTATATGTTGTAAATCCGGTCTCTTCCACACTTTTTCCGCGGTAAAGATCGGATAAAACGGCAATAAAACACCAGGTCACGTTGGCAGAAATGCCATCCTGCTTAACGTCCACCACACCGATACGGATCCAGGGAACGGAGGTTTCCTCCATCAGAAGGTCTTCGTATTCGCTGGTGTGGATCCGGTGGCAGGCATCGGAGCACTGCTTCATGTCAATGAGTTCCCGAAGCTTTTCAACTTCTCCCTCATTCCCGGACAGGGGCGTCAAAAGCGTTCCCTTTTCGTCCTGGCAGAAGCCAAATACACCGGCAGCGTGACACAGATCGGCCATTTTTTTGATCATGGATGAATTCTGATCTTTCATCATCAATGCCTCTTTATCCCCTTTCAAAGCACTTTCATCCTAAATACATAGATATACGTATTTTAACACAAATTGAGCCAAAAAATCCACAAACTATCTTGTTTTTCCGCGTTTGTTGGGGGATGATTAAGGGTGAAAATACGCTATATGCAGAAAGGCGGTACTTCCTACGGAAATCGCTTACACCGGAACGCCCTGTTCCCCGGGGATGGCATCGGGTAAGATCCTGGTGCTGAATAAAAAGGATCTTGGGAAAACGAACTTTGAAGATGAAAGAGCTGCCGGATCCGTAAAAACCGGGCAGACAGATATCGAATACGAAAAAAAACGATTTGAGGACGCTCTCCTCTCCTATCGCGAAGAAACGGAAACTCTTGCTTCTTCCCTTCGGCAAAAGACTTCCGATGCGGATGCCGCGATCCTGGAAGGCCATCTTGCCATCGCGGAAGATCCTGTTTTGAAAGAGGAGATCCTTCGCATCATCTCCTGGGGAAGATCCTCGGAAGAAGCGGTGACGGCAGCCTTCTCTGCTCAGGTTCAGAAGATCGGTGCCATAAAAGATCCCTATCTCCGGGAACGGAGCGAGGATATCAAAACCGTGAAAGATGCTCTGCTTGCCAAGCTTGCCGGGGCAAATACGATGCCCGGATCGGAGGACGGCTCCAAAGGCTGCATCCTTGCAGGAAATGAGATCTCGCCCTTTGTCCTTGCGGCCTCAGTCTCCGAGCCCCCGGCTGCTATCCTTACGGAACGTTTTTTTTCCAGAAACTCCCATCTGGCGATCCTTGCAAGAGCCCTGCAGATCCCCATGGTGACAAGTTTAACGGGAATGCTGGAAGTGATCCGGATGTCCAAAAACCGGGAAAATATGATCTGCCTGGTAAACGGAAATACGGGAGAAGTGATCCTTGACCCCGATGAGGCGACCCTGCGCAGGTTCCAAAATGCCCAAAAGGATGATCAACCAGGGGAAAAAAATTCCGAAGCATCCGAAAGCGAACAGCCGGAAGCTGTTCCCGTGCATTTCTACGGAAACATCGCCTTACCTGCGGAAGCTTCCGCTGTCCTTGCCGCAGGTGGTGAGGGCGTCGGCCTTTTCCGTACGGAATTTCTTGGAAAAAATTTTGATAACGTGGAATGCTATGAAGCCGCAGCCGCGGCACTGGGGGATCTCCCCCTTGTTGTCCGGACGCTGGACCTTGGCGGAGACAAGATCCCGGAGGGCTTTAGCGGCATATCCGCCTTTGCAGGTGTGGGGGACAACGATGATGAGGGGAATACCCGGGGCATCGCCTTCTGTCTGGCTCATCCGGACCTGTTCAAACCTCAGCTCCGCGCCATCTTGCAGGCATATTCCAAGTATAAAAACATTCAGATCATGCTGCCCATGGTAAGGACCCATCTGGATCTTGTCAAAACGAAGGAATTGCTGGATAAATGCAACCGCGAACTCTATGGGGATGATGCTCCCCCGCTTCCCAAGGTAGGATGCATGATCGAAACTCGGGAAGCTGTCTTTTTGGCAGACATACTCGCGGAAGAAGCAGACTTTTTCTCCATCGGCAGTAACGACCTCGTGGCTGCCATCGCAGAGGAAGAACGGGTATCCTTCGATCCCCGGAGCTACCAGTATGATGCCCGGACCCTGGCGGTCCTCTACGGAATCAACGAAGCAGGGAAAAAAGCCGGCATCCCCGTCTGTCTTTGCGGAGAGATCGCAGCAGATCCCTTACTCCTTCCCGCGCTTATTGGCTACGGGCTTAGAAATTTCAGTGTCAGTGCGCCTTTTATCCCGGAACTTAAGAAAAAAGCCCGGGGGATCACCTTTGAAAAAGCCACGAATCTGGCGCAGGAGATCTTCTCCTTACCCACTCCGGAGGAAGTGAAAGAAGCCTTGCAAAAATTCTCATAAATCCATCATTCTTGCAAAAAGAAAACGGATTGGTCGACACTTTTGTTGTTATGTCAACCAATCCGTTTATTTTGTTGAAATTTGCAATATTCTTAATTAATTGTCTGAAAGTAGCATTAATTATTGTTTTCGATGCTGTAGTTGGGGGCCTCTTTGGTAATGTGGATATCGTGAGGATGGCTCTCCTTCAGGGATGCGGCGGAGATCTTCACGAATCTGCCCTGTTCCTTCAAGTCCTCAATGGTAGGAGTTCCGCAATATCCCATACCGGATCTTAATCCACCGATGAGCTGGAATACGGTATCTTCCACGGATCCCTTATACGCAACGCGGCCTTCCACGCCTTCGGGTACCAGTTTCTTGGCATCGGACTGGAAATAACGGTCTTTGGAGCCGTTCTCCATGGCAGCGATGGAACCCATGCCTCTGTATACTTTGTACTTTCTGCCCTGGTACAGTTCGAAGGTACCGGGAGCCTCGTCGCATCCCGCAAAGATGGAACCCATCATGCAAACGTTACCGCCTGCAGCAATTGCCTTTGTCAGGTCGCCGGAGTACTTGATACCGCCGTCGGCGATGATGGGGATACCGTACTGTTTTGCAACGGCATAGCAATCCATGATGGCGCTTACCTGGGGAACACCGATACCCGCAACCACACGGGTGGTGCAGATGGAACCGGGTCCGATACCAACCTTAACGGCATCTGCGCCTGCTTCGATGAGGGCCTTTGTAGCCTCACCGGTAGCAACGTTACCTGCGATCACCTGTACATCGGGATATTTTTCCTTGATCATCCGCAGGCACTTTAACACGTTTTCGGAATGACCGTGCGCGGAGTCCAGAACGATGACATCTACTTTTGCATCTACCAGAGCGCCGACTCTGTCCAGAACGTTGGCGGTAATGCCTACGCCTGCGCCGCAGAGAAGTCTGCCCTGCTCATCCTTTGCGGAGAGAGGATACTTGATGGTCTTCTCAATGTCTTTGATGGTGATCAGACCTACCAGGTTATAATCATCGTCTACGATGGGAAGTTTTTCCTTACGAGCCTTGCCCAGGATCACCTTTGCTTCTTCCAGGGTGATACCCTTTTTAGCGGTGATGAGATTTTCGCTGGTCATGGACTCTTTGATCTTCTTGGTGAAATCGGTTTCGAATTTCAGATCACGATTGGTGATGATTCCAACCAGCTTTTTGCCCTCAGTGATGGGAACACCGGAAATGCGGAATTTTGCCATCAGGTCAAGGGCATCTTTTAATGTGTGATCAGGAGAAAGAGAAAAAGGATCGGTGATAACACCGTTTTCGGAACGTTTAACCTTGTCCACTTCTTCGGCCTGAGCCTCGATGGACATGTTCTTGTGAATGATACCAATACCGCCCTGACGTGCCATGGCGATTGCCATACGATGTTCGGTCACCGTATCCATGCCTGCGCTCATCATGGGGATGTTGAGTTTGATCTTCTTTGTAAGATAGGTCGTCAGATCCACCTGATTGGGGATCACCTTAGAATAATTAGGTACTAAGAGAACGTCATCAAATGTAATGCCTTCGCCGATTATCTGGCCCATTCTGCTCCTCCTGTCAAAAAGCGTTATCAAATTGTCTGTAAATGTTTTAAGGATTTTAACAAAAGACCAATTTCCTGTCAATCAGGAAATTGGTCAATCTGTTTAGTCTGTGAATACCTTTCTGGGTGCGATGGTCTTGATCGCATTGACGAATTCGGGAGTGGGGGAAAGAATGACTCTTTCCTGGCCCTCCATGATCATGGCATAGCGGCGATCCGGCTGTTCCTCACGGCCGATGCTGTAGTCGCTTACCTTCAGTTTCATGTTCTTGTAATCATCCAGATGATAAGAGTGAACGGGAGCAAATGCCAGCATCTTTTCCATAGAGTAAACGCAGACTTTCTTTCTGCGGCTCTTGTGCATTACCTTATCAATGGTCACTTCACGGTCGAGATAAAGATACTCGTACTCCACGTCGGTGACACTGTACAGGAAAAATGCAAGGATACCGGAAATTGCAGCAACGGCCAAAAGCAGCCATGCGCCGGAAACGCCCAGTACCAGGCAGATCACAGCCAGGCCCATGCAGATCATGTACAGGATCTTCAAAAGCGGGTTGGTGTCCCGTTTTACCATGCACTCAACATATGTATCGTTCATTCCATCTACCTCCGAATTTTAGTCTTCCTGGGTACCGGTGCAGGCAATGTGCAGTTCCTGCAGCTGTTTTTCCGTAACAAAGCCGGGTGCCCCCATCATCACGTCCTGAGCATTCTTGTTCATGGGGAACGGAATGATCTCACGGATGGACTCTTCGCCTGCCAGCAGCATCACCATACGGTCTACACCGGGTGCGATACCTGCGTGGGGAGGAGCGCCATAGCAGAATGCGTTGTACATTGCGGGGAACTTGGCTTTCACGTCCTCTTCGCCCAGTCTTACCAGCTCGAAAGCTTTGATCATGATCTCGGGATCATGGTTACGAACAGCGCCGGAGGACAGCTCGATACCGTTAACGACAAGGTCGTACTGATCTGCGGTGATGGACAGGGGATCGATCTCGCCCCGTTCTGCCTTTAACAGATCCTCTAAACCGCCGGAAGGCATGGAGAAAGGATTGTGACAGAATTCCAGCTCGCCGGACTCTTCTCCGATCTCGTACATGGGGAAGTCCACGATCCAGCAGAATTCATACTTTTCTTTATCCATATGACCGGGAACGGCAGCACCGAAGGTCTTAAGGAGCACGCCTGCGGTCTTCTGCGCCTGCAGTTTGGTTCCTGCGGACAGAACGACCAGAGTATCTTTCTGAAGACCAAGGGCAGAAACCACCTGATCCTTGATGGGCTGTACAAATTTGGAGATACCGCCCACGATCTCATTATTCTCATCCAGTCTGAACCAGTAGCCCTTATTGCCGGATACCACTTCGGCATCGGCGATGTTCTTGTCGATGAACTTACGGCTCTCGTGGAAGTTGTCGATGACAACAGCCTTCACCACGTTTCCGGCGAAGGGTTCAAAACCGCATCCTTGCAGCAGATCCGTCACATCGGTCACGGTGAGGTCGATACGCAGGTCGGGTTTATCCGTACCGTACTTTTCCAGGGACTCCAGGTAAGGGATCCGGACAAAAGGTGCGGTGGATGCAGTATTATAGGTACCAAACTTAGCAAATACGGGAGGCAGTACATCCTCAATAACGGAGAATACGTCTTCCTGAGATGCAAAGGCCATTTCCATATCCAGCTGATAGAATTCGCCGGGGCATCTGTCGCCTCTAGCGTCCTCATCACGGAAGCAGGGAGCGATCTGGAAGTATCTGTCGAAACCGGACACCATCAGCAGCTGCTTGAACTGCTGGGGAGCCTGAGGCAGAGCATAGAACTTGCCGGGATGCTTTCTTGCAGGTACCAGATAGTCTCTTGCGCCTTCGGGAGAAGATGCGGTGAGGATGGGCGTGGTGATCTCAAGGAAACCATGCGAGATCATGGCAGTTCTCAGAGCAGAGATCACGTTGCAGCGAAGGATGATATTGTTCTTCACTGCGGGATTACGCAGATCCAGATAACGATATTTTAATCTGGCAGTCTCATCCGCTTCTCTGGAGTGAT
>JAFUUM010000299.1 GCA_017477805.1 Lachnospiraceae bacterium | reverse complement strand
CTGATCGAGCTAGTTTAATCTAAAACGTACTAAAAAACACGAGAGAATTTCTTCTCTCGTGTTTTTTTATGCGCAGAGCTTCGAACTGAAATTACCGACTTCGTCGGACGAAGCTCGCGCGACGAGCGAAAGGATTGGATCACTTTCGCTCGATTTTAGACTTGCCATCCGCCATCTATGGTGATGATCTGGCCGGTCATGTATTCCGGCATCTGGAGGATCTTCAAGGCTGCCTGGGCCACCTCAGAAGGCGTTCCGATGCGTCCGCAGGGAATCTCTTCACAGATGGCTGCCACATCTTCTTCGGTGTATTCACTGTTCATCTCGGTATCAATGTACCCACAGGACAGAGCATTAACCGGAATGTGGCTGGGGGCCAGTTCCTTGGCAAGAGCTTTGGTAAAGGCGTTAACGCCGCCTTTGGAGGCGGAATAAGCAACCTCCATGGAAGCCCCGTGCTCGCCCCATACGGAGGAGATATTCAGGATCCGGCCGGACTGGTTCTTGATCATCTCCGGGATCAGTTCCCGGCAGATATAAAAGATCCCGGTAAGGTTGGTATCCAGGACCTTATGCCAGTCAGCGGAGGACATGTCCTGTAACAGGCCCGTATAGGAGATTCCTGCGTTATTGATACAGATATCGATCTTCGGCAGGATCCGGCAGAGGCGCTGGACTTCCTTTTCGGAGGAAATGTCTGCCTGATAGGCCTGGACTTTGATACCGTAACGTTCCGTAAGGTCTGCGGCATATTCGGCCAATAAGCCCGTCTTCTGTCTGCAGATCAGGTTGAGGTTATATCCTTCTTTTGCCATCTCTTCGGCGATGGCGTATCCGATGCCTCTGGAAGCACCGGTGATGAGTACATTTGCTGCCATAGTAAAAAAACCTTTCTTATTTATGTCTGTAACATTCTAACATGAAGCAGAATAAAGCTCAAAGAATCTTAAACTTTTATAAACCAATCAGAACCTGTATCTAAAGCACCCCATGTATCTGCATCCGTTGGGAATAAAGGGTTGCAGGAATTGTCACACAATTAGTGGTAGGCAATTACTGGCGTCCAGCCAAGATGTGGTATTTTTTTGAATTATTCATACATGTAACATTTTTGTTTCTAATTGGACAACCAAAACGGTAAACCAAAATATCCAGAAAACCTTGAAGAATGTGGATTTGACAAAAGGTCGGACCGATGTTATAGTTGTTAAGGATTTAATAAAACTGTAACATTTTGAAACAAAATCTCCCGGTCATTAAGATCGGTTTGGAGGATCACACGATTTGAGATGGAATCAGATGAGATCAGTGATACTTACAGCTATCGCAGCGACATTTGCTTTCGGTATGGGGATGAACGTACAGGCCGCTACTTTATCGGATCTGTTACCCTCCGCCGGTATGGGCGTTGCTCTTGGCGGTACCGTCACTCTCTCTGATATATATGAAGGTTATACGGAGAGCACTGCTTCTTCCGAAGAGACCGAGATCCTGTCTCTGGAAGAGATGAACGCAGCCCTCGCTGCTTCTTCCGATTACGCCACCAACGTTATGGCAACCAGTATGGTGCCGAACCTGGATCTGGCTACTCCCGCAGACGCCGCTGATACCACAGCGGAAGAGAGCGTTGAAGAGGTTAAGGATGTTCTCTCTAACGCAGTGATGACAAACGCTGCAGCATCCGGAATTGATTTTGATCTGTTCTTTGCACCCACCCGCGTAGCGGTTACGGATGTACAGCTTCAGGAAGCAACCGAAGAAGAGACCGCAGCGGAAGAGACCGAAGCAGAAACCGAGGTTGTGGAAGAGACCAAAAACATCGAAAGAACCTTATCTCCCGCAGAGGCCGCAGCACTTGCAGCAAGAGCCCTGGCATCCGGAGATGAGATCTTCACAAACCTGGTCATCGCACAGGTTAACAATTACGTGAACGTCAGAAGCCTTCCCAGTGAAGAGGGCGAGATCGTCGGTAAGCTTTATAACAAGTCCGTGGGTACTTTCCTTTCCCAGAAGGACGGCTGGTACGAGATCAACTCCGGTAATGTTACCGGTTATGTAAAGGGTGAATATGTTGTGACCGGTACGGAAGCGGTTTCCCTGGCCAAAGAGGTCGGCGACAGAGTTGCGACCGTTACAACACAGACCCTGAATGTCAGAAAAGAAGCAACGACGGATGCAGAACTGGTGGGCCAGGTACCCATGGGTGATGAACTTACCGTTCTGGAAGAAGCAGACGGATGGGTAAAGGTCAGTGTTGGTGCCGGGGACGGATGGGTATCCGCCGATTACGTCACCTTAAAGACCGAATTCGTTCAGGCTGAGTCCAAAGCGGAAGAAGAAGCCCGTCTGGCAAGAGAAGCAGCTGCAAGAGCAGCAGCGAGAGCGGCTTCCGCAAGAAATGCTTCCAAGACAAAAGTAAGCAATAATTACAACTCCGCAAGCAGCTACATTCCCGTAGGCGGCGGCAGTGCGACCGGTAATGCGGTTTGCCAGTTCGCTCTGCAGTTTGTGGGTAACCCTTATGTATACGGCGGTACCAGCCTGACAAACGGAACGGATTGCTCCGGTTTCGTTCAGAGCGTATACCGTAACTTCGGTATCAGCCTTCCCAGAACTTCTTATGCGGACCGTTCCGTAGGAACCGCAGTGGGAAGTCTCGCGGAGGCACAGCCCGGTGACCTGATCTGCTATTCCGGTCACGTAGGCCTGTATATCGGTGGCGGCCAGATCGTACATGCATCCAGCCCCAGCACCGGTATCATCGTCAGCAGCGCGACTCACAAGACCATCCTGGCCATCAGAAGAGTGCTGTAATACAATATGAAGTTTTATCACAGGAGATCGGATCCATCCGATCTCCTGTTTTCATTTTACGAGTGCAAATAGCCGGGGAGTTGGAGAAAGCATGCTCTGGCATATCTGAACTTTTCCGCATCAGGGCTGTTCCAGACCGAGGTTCAAGAATGGGTTGTGCAATTTTCCCCACAATATATAGATGTCTGACAATTTATACGTTTAAGAAAAATATTCGAACACGGGTTATCCACGGCAATTTGTTAAAAAAGTATGAAATTCATGACTTATACACCGTGTTATCCACATTATCCACTCAAATAATACGGGATATGGCGATTGGTCCACCATATAAAACAAACATTTGTTTTGTGAAAAGCGCACAAAGAAGAAAGTTCACTCAAAAATATTTAAGATAAATTTTCTGATAATATGATAACTTTTCGAATAATTGTGGTATACTATTACATATCAGAGAGGCAGATCCATTTACCCCTCTGACAAGTTGATACCAGGAGGTACACAGGCATGAAGATCATTATTACAGGAAAGAACATCGACATGACACCCGGACTGAAGGCAGCGGTGGAAGACAAGATTGGGAAGCTGGACAAGTACTTTGCACCCGACACCGTAGCAAAGGTCACCCTCAGTGTGGAGAAAGAGAGACAGAAGATCGAGGTAACCATTCCCGTGAAGGGAAATATCATCCGTTCCGAACAGTGCAGCGACGATATGTACGTTTCCATTGACCTTGTTCAGGAGGTTATCGAAAGACAGTTAAAGAAATATAAGAACAAACTCATCGATCAGAAACAGAATGCAGCATCCTTCAGCAAATCCTTTGTTGAGGATGAGACTTCGGAAGAAGACGAGATCAAGATCGTCAGGACCAAGAG
>JAFUUM010000298.1 GCA_017477805.1 Lachnospiraceae bacterium | reverse complement strand
GATATTTGTGTACGTTCAGATTGGTAACCTCTTCCACCAGTCTGCCGGTGGTACCGGTTGCATACAGGGAATGCTTGCTCAGGATCCCCTTGTAGGCGATGCAAAAATTCTGCATCAGTTTTTTCTTGGCATCATGTGCCACGATCGCGATATTCATTGATTTTTCCCCAAATTAGTTTTAGAAAACCCCACACAACCTTATTATATGCTATATACGACCGCTTTGCAATCGTATATTCAGCACGATCCCCATACCGATACAGATACTCATGAGGCTTGTCAGACCATAGCTGACAAGCGGCAGAGGAATACCCGTATTGGGCAAAAGCCCGGTGGTAACGGAGATGTTGATAAAGCTCTGGAACAGGATCAGTGCTCCCATGGCAGAGGCAATGATATGTCCCGCAAGATCCAGGGCCTTTCTTGCGATATTAAAGCATCGCATGGCGATCAAAAACTCCATCAATATGATCACCGTTCCGCCGATAAAGCCCCACTCCTCTCCGATCACCGCAAAGATAAAGTCGGTCTGAGGCTGGGAGATATAATTTCCGTTCTTCACGGAACTGACTTCGTTATTGGCATAGCCTTTTCCCAGTAGCTGTCCGGATCCGATGGCGGTCTTGGAATTAAGCTGCTGATAAGCCTCCGTATCCCTGTAGTCATTGGGATACAGCCAGGCCAGGATACGGTTTTGCTGATATTCCTTGATAACATGGGTCTTCACGAAGTTCTCACCGGGAGAGATTGCCAGCAAAAATACCACAAGTACCGTGGGAATAAAGATCACTGCCAGGGAGATGGTCAGTTTATGGGATACGCCACCCACGAACATCATCACAATGTATAAAATGGCGATCATGATGGTGGTGGACAGATCAGGCTGTTTATAGACCAAAAACAGAGGCGCTGCGATGAGGATCACACTAAGGAGCAGCACCCACACCGTATTGAGTTTCTGTTTATGATGAGTGATGAACTGGGCAAAAAACAGGATCAGCAGGATCTTCGCGAGTTCCGAAGGTTGTACTCTGATAAATCCCAGGTTCAGCCATCTCTGAGCACCTCCGGCATCATCGCCCAGGGATGACAGCACCAGGGCAAGAAGCACCAGATTCCCCACGTAGCAAAGGATATGGAGTTTTAAGTAAAAATGATAATCCAGAAAAGACAGCAGGATCATGATAAAAATGCCGCCGATGACACCCATCATCTGTCTGTTCTGCAAAGACGCTTTCGCGGATCCCACCGCGAAGATCCCGCAGATCCCCAGGATGGATACAAGGATCAGGAGCCAGAAATCATAATTGCTGATAAAATACCGTAAGTTAAATTTTCTCATGAACGATTTCCCTGGTGGCCGGATAGATCACAACTTCCTGGGCCTCCAACAGAGCGATAGACGGCTGCTTTTTCGCATTACCGCGAAACAGTCCCATCACGCTCTTTTTCTTTTCCATATGGATCTTTGCGATACTGAGATCTTCAGGATCCATCTCCAGTGCAAAAACAAAGCTGTCATGTCCGCCGTCTTCTCCGGCATGCACTTCACCGTAGATCCCGCCCATAACAAGGACATTTCTTCCCGCATGGATCTTTGCACCCTTTTCCACATCGCCGTAAACGATGACGGTATCATCTGCCTTGATATCGTCCACATCGTTCAAATTCCGGTGCAGGATCAATGCATTTGATAAGATCTCCCGGGCAACTGCAG
>JAFUUM010000297.1 GCA_017477805.1 Lachnospiraceae bacterium | reverse complement strand
GGAGCTGGATTACATGTATTCCGATGCCTGTCCCGAACTGATCTTTATCGGAGATGCAAAGATCCTTTACGAAGGGGTCCTTGCGATCATGCCGGAGTTTACCGGAGAGACAACAGAAGAACTGACGGAATTTTTGGAAAGCTGCAGGCAGGATTATACCGAAAAAACGGAGGCACTGGAGGCGGCCAAAGAGGCAGCCAGTGCGGCATATACTGCCATGAAAGCAGAGTATACCGCTAAGCTTGATGCAAAGCAGGCCGAGATCGATTCAGAGAAAGCAAAAAAACTGGAACTGCTGGATGCGGTAGATGCCACCTTTGATGAAGACCAGGCCGTCAATCGGGAAGCCCTTCGGGCAAAAAAGGAAGTGCTGGCAGAAGCGGATGCCACCTACCAGGGATATGTGGACGAGATCGCATCCTATAACACCCGGATTTCCGAACTGATCTCCCATCAGGCAGATCTGGACGTGAAATCGGAAGAGATCAAAAAACTGATCGCAGCCTTCCCTGGAAACAATTCCTTTGGGATCGCTCCCACCTTAAAGTTTTTACAGGAAGCGGCAGAGGACGGAAGTCCTACCTTCGGCAGACGATACCGGGATATTGCCGTATATGATACCGCTGAAGCCTTTGAGGCGGATGCGGAATTAAACACCATCATCAACTACTGCATGGGACAGTGTGCCGTCAGTTACGAAGCTTATGTGAACGCCGGCATGAAGCGGGGGGAGACGGCTGCGGATTATGTGGGCTTTATCCTGTCCCGCAAGACCGCAAGCCTTGCTCCGGATGAAGAAGCCGCACTTCCCTATCTGCAGATGATCACGGATCTGCTCAATATCACGGAGAAGAAAGACATCGTCCATTCCGCCAGGGAGTTGTCATTGCTGTACGGATGGCTCCTGCCGTTCTCTGCCACGGATTTTCTGGACAAACGGACCGTGGATTCCATGGATGACTATCATTTCTACATTCAGGCAGTGGCAGACAGAGAGCAGGTCGAAGATGCCATCACGTTTGTGAGCGGCAGACTGGAATATGCATATTCCGTTCGTTCGGACTTTATCTATCAGGGAAAGACGGAACTGATCGATGCTCATATCGCCTGGCTGGAGAACCTTTTGAAACGGCTCAGGGAACTGGCGGGACTGGATATGGACGAGGAGTATCTCACAGGTGCGGATGCGTATCTGGAAGAGTATGAAAAGGCGCTGGAGGAAGGAAATCTTGCAAGAGCCAGACAGATCATGGATCTGCTGGATGGCCTCATCAATTCCGGCAGATTAAAGAATGAAATGGGAAGTGCGGGAGAACGGAACCCCGATGACCTTTTGCCCACGGATTCCGATCCCGATAAGAGGCCGCTGCCTGAGGAGGAGATCGCGGAACTGATCTATGATTCTCTGGAGTATACGAACTACGACATCACGCCGGACCTGATCCGGTATAACGCTGCGGAAGGAGACCTGGGAGATCTTTTGAACGGTCTTGAAAAGCGGGGCGCAGGTCCCGACCTTGTAAACGCGGTAACAACGGCCCGGACCGACATCGCGGAAGGCGGTACCGGCAACGGATCCTTTGAGGTCGGAACGCAGGGCGGAACCGATGTGGGTGGTACCGGAGACGGAGGCGGAAGCAGTTCCTCTGACGGACATAATGCGGATACCGGAAAGGTGACGGATAAAGAGACCCTTGCGGCCCTGTCCAAGCTTCCGGCAAATAAGATCAAAGCAGGGGCGGACGGGAAGCTAAAGACCGCAGCGGATGATGCGGATGCAGCAGCCGTTGTTGCGGAAGTTGCTGAGATCGCAGCCCTTTCCGATGACAGCGACCTGTGGGATTATCTCATGTCCCTGTTGGATGACCTTTTAAACAGTAAGAACGTTTGCGTCTACAGGAAGTACATGGATGATCTTTCCAGAGAATACGTATCCCTCGGAGCTGTGGACAAATGCAGAGTCCGTTCCGGCTTCAGGTACGTCAGAAAGCAGCAGGAGATCACCATGACCCAGATTTTTGGCGGCTCTGCAAGCTACTCCTTTACCGTGGGCGGTGATACGGTACTCAAGAACAACGGGCAAACGGCACCCTTAGAGGCCAGAGTGGTGGAGCAGACGGATGCTTACCTTCGCTCCAACAGTGACACGAAGTACGGGTACATTTCCGAAGAAGACGCTCAACGCTATCTTGGTTGTACCTGTGTCTACATCCCCAATTCCGACTGGGCGATTTTGGTCACGCCGGGCATGGAGAAGATCATGGAAGGTGTTGCACTTTTGTTGCAGCAGCTCTGATATTCTCACCATAGGGGAAATATATATAGATTACTTATGTGTGCTCAGCAAACTGTATGTCCGTCGCTTGACCGTTTCCACTTTGTTCTGCTGCGCAGCGGATGCTAAACTCGCTTTTCCCCTTGCGGGTCAAGCTCGTTAAGCACCGGCGGCAGAACAGTCTGCGCTCACGGACACACAGTTTGCATCCGCGCCGTAAGTAACTAAGAACAAGTTCGAAGGGAGAATATCGTGGCTGACTACACCATTATCGCAGATGTAAGTAATTACATATTGAACGTGCTGCGGGCCAAGATGTGTCCTGAACCGATTCCCTCTCCTAACAACATCGAGGTGTCGTCCCCGGCGTCTCAGGACGTTGACTACATCCTCGGACTCTACCTCTACGACATCAAAGAGGATGAGACGGTAGCACCGCCTCCCACCATCCGGAGGGGCAAGCTCCAACTGCAACGACCGCCAAAACCGTATAGCCTTTACTATATGGTGTTTATCAATTCCGGAGGTCAGGCTGGACTAAAGGACCAGGACTTCCAGAAGATCATCGGCAAGTGCGCACAGATTGTCAGCGACAATAACTCCGTGCTGCCGAATCAACTCCAGAACTGGCTGGATACCCAGGAACCTCCCATTGTACTGACCCAGGCAAAGATCAGTCTCGAGGAAAAAGTCCGGGTGTGGAGTGCCATCAATAAGCCGTATCAGATCTCACTCTTTTACAAGGCGGCCCCGGTATTCGTATCCAGCGAGATCGTCATCGACGCACCTCGCGTCACCGACGCACAGTTCACACTGCATGTTACAGGCGAGGGGGTGGAAGAGTGATGAATGCATTCCACATCCTGTCGGAAAGGAGGTCTGAATAAGTGGAAGAAGGAGTCATCCGCTGCAGGCTGGATCTGCTCCTGACCATTGAGGATGCCACAACCGGCAAATCCATCATGGACAGGGGGATCCGTTTCAGGATCGGAGACGACTTCGTAAATGCTCACTCCAGAGGTGAGGGCAACTACATTTTCCTGAACATCGGCAGAGAAAACCGTCTCATGCACATTGATGTTCCGGGATATGAGTCGAGAACCCTGGATGTGAACTACGAAATGCTCGATCCCGTGATGCCGGCCCTTGATGTGTTCCTGATACCGTCAGAGAACAGTAAAACGGGAGAACCGGTACTTTCACTCAAGGGAAAACTTTCCGGGCTTGAAACAGTAGAGGCCGTCCATCCCGGCCGAAGCGTATCCGTATTTCGCGAATATGATGCCAAAAAACGCACGATGACCTTATTGCAGGCCGGAAGGCGAGCGGATTATTCAAAAGACCGGTACGCGCTTCTCAATGTGGAAAAGGGGGTATTTGAACTTCTGGAGATTGCTGAGGTGATCTCCGAAAAAAAACTCCGGTTGAGAAAACCATTAGAACAGGAATCGCCACCGAACTCTCCCATCTGCAGAATTATCTACGGGCAGGTGGAACAGGATGGCTCGTATATCTTACGGGTGAGAGATGACGGAGCGGAGCTTAAGTATCTGGTGAAATATGTCATACACGGCAAAACCGGATACAAATTCATTGACTTCCACGATCTTTCGGAAGCAAAGCTTGACGAGGTGACATGATATGGCACAGATCGTTGTTACAGGTGCCAGCTGCGTGTGCCCCTTCGGCACCACACCCGCAACCATCAACGCCACCAACAACCTGACGGTGTTAGCGGAGAACAAGCCGGTGTGTGTGATGGCCGATGCGGCTCCCATGGCAAACATTACATCCTTCGGGATGTGCTCAAACCCCGCCAATCCCCAGGTGGCAGCAGCCACGGCGGCAGCGCTTGGAGTCCTGACTCCACAGCCCTGTGTCCCCGCGATCGCGGGAGCGTGGGTGGGCGGAAAGGTGTTGATCGGCGGAAAGCCCTGTCTCACCCTTGAGAGTACCTGCATGTGCAGCTACGGCGGAAAAGTGACCATCGTCAATCCGGGTCAGGCAAAAGTCATCGTCGGCTGATGAGCCGGCAAGAACAAATACCGAAAGGAGAATTTAGATACTATGGCTGAATATTTTAGTCCCGGCGTATATGTCGAGGAATATGATAATTCCCCGCGAAGCGTTGAAGGAGTAGGCACCAGTACCGGCGGTTTTATCGGTCTGGCGGAAAAAGGCCCCACCAAGGGAGCACCTCTTCTGGTAACCAACTTCAAAAGTTTCCAGAAACAGTTCGGCGGGTATTTAAGTGAGTACACCCACGGTGAATACCGCTTCCTTGCAAACTCCGTAGAACAGTTCTTTACCAACGGCGGAACCCGTTGTTATGTATCCAGAGTAGCTCCCGAAGATGCCGTAGCAGCTTCCAAGAAGATGGGCATCCTCAAAGTGACCGCAGCCAATGAAGGTAAGTGGGGCAATCGTATCCTCATTTCCTTAAAGACCGTGATCAAGAAAAAGATGCAGCTGCTGGAGAATGTCAGCGGTAACGTCTATAAAGCAAAAAGTGTAGAAGGGTTCAGAGAAGGCGATGTTGTGGAATTCAACGGGGAATACAACCGTATCTCCATGATCTACGACGAGCAGATTACCTTTGAGACCAAGTTCAAAGGCAATCCCGTAGACGCCGATATCATTCCCAAGAACGTTGTAAAACTGGTTACCTTTGATATGCAGGTCAGATTTAACGATGACGTGGAAAATTACTTCGATCTGACCCTGAATGCGGCATCTCCTTCCTATATCGGATCCCGCCTCTCTCAGAGCCGCATCATCAAAGTGGAAGCCGGCGCGGTAAAGGATACCGTGATCAAACCCGAAAAGGGCGACAAGGAAACCCCTCCCGTGAAGGAGATCGGCAACCCCGTAGAGCAGATCCTCGGCAAGGGCATGATCGAAGGCACCTTCACTTTGGAAGGCGGAAGCGACGGTTCCATCGGCAAGGTCAATGCAGGTACCTTTATCGGTAGAGATGATGGTCCCGACGGACGTACCGGCATCCAGAGCTTTTTGGAGAACAACAATGTGAACATCATCGCTGTTCCCGGCGTGACCATTCCTGAAGTTGTCGTTGCACTGGTGGCACACTGTGAGAATACCAAGAGCCGTTTCGCAGTCATCGATATGCCGAAAGACATGAACAAGACCGACGAGCTCATCAACTACCGCGGCATGATCGACAGCACCTACGCTGCCATGTATCATCCCTGGATCCAGGTCTTTGACAGAGGCTCCAACAAGCCCGATTTTGTTCCTCCTTCCGGCGCGGTCATGGGTGTTTACTCCCGTACCGATATCGCAAGGGGCGTTCACAAGGCACCGGCTAACGAGCCTGTGTTCTGTACCGGCCTTTCCGTGAACTACACCAAGGACGAGCAGGATATCTTAAACCCCGAGGGCGTGAACCTTATCAGAGCGATCCCCGGCGAAGGCATCCGTGTATGGGGCGCAAGGACAGCTTCCTCCAACAGCGCGTTCAAGTACGTCAACATCCGCAGACTTTTCATCTTTGTTATGGAGAGCATCAAAGCTTCTACCAACTGGGTGGTGTTCGAACCCAATGACAACACCCTGTGGAAGAGAGTATCCCTCACCATCAGTTCCTTCCTGGATGGACTGTGGAGAACGGGAATGCTGGCAGGCGGATCTCCCGGTGAAGCTTACTTCGTAGAGATCGGACCTTCCACCATGACCCTGGATGACATCAAGAACGGCAGACTGATCTGCAACGTGGGTATCGCACCCAGCCGTCCCGCAGAGTTCGTGATCTTCCGTCTGACCCAGCACACATCCGAGACCGGTGGCGGAGAGAGCGCAGAATAAAAAATAAAACAGAAAAGGAGACTTAAGTAATGGCAGCAGGACCTTATGAAAATAATAAAGGCTTAGCCTACCCGTTAACCAAGATGAACTTCCTGGTGCGTGTATCTAACGTCGAAGGTACCGCAGCGTTCAGCCAGGTAACAGGTATCGATGCATCCGTGGATGTGATCGAGTTCCGTCAGGGCAACGCAAACTCCCTGGCACCCGTGAAGATCCCGGGTCTCGTGAAACACGGTAACATTACGCTTCGTTTCGGTTATACGCTCGACTCCGCATTCAAGACATGGATCCAGGAGTGTGTATCCGAGACCAGAGGTGAAATGCCGAGAAACGATGTTCAGATCGAACTGATCGACATCAACGGTGGCGCGCCTCAGGCACTGGCCACCGCCGTCACGGGTACGAGAGTATGGCTGTTAACACAGGCATGGGTTACCAAGTATACCGGCCCCGAACTGGATGCGAAAACATCTGATGTGGCCATCGAGTCCGTGGAACTTGCATACGAAGAACTGGTGATCCCCAACTAAGTACCTGTTCGGAAACGCTATATTTTATCCCACTCACCGGCGCACCCGCGCCGGTGGGAGTGGGATATTTGTCGTTTAAGACATCTGAACTACGTTTACTGTGCCCTCAGAAAAGCGCAGTTGCGAGCACCTGCTTTTTTCTGAGTACACAGACAAGGAGGACGATTATGGAAACAGTATTTGATTTTACGTTACCCAAAGGATATGTGGACGGAAACGGCGAGATCCACCGGAACGGCAAAATGCGTCTTGCAACGGCGGGAGATGAGATGAGAGCCCAGAGAGACCCCAGAGTCCTGGCAAATCCCTCTTATCTGACCATCGTACTTCTTGCATCCGTGATCACCGAGATCGAGGGGGTTGCCACCATCGCACCAAATATCATCGAGCGGCTCTTTACCGCTGACCTTGCTTTTTTGCAGGACATGTACCAGCGGATCAATGACATCGAGCCCCCCACCATGCACTTTGTGTGCCCGGATTGCGGAAAGGAACATGATATCCCCCTAAATTTTACAAGAGAGGGATAAAGCTCTACCCCCAGGAAGAGCTGTTTAAGGAAATGGCATTTATCTCCTACTATTTCCACTGGAGCGAGCACGAAGTGCTCTCTATGGATCACATGACCAGACGGCGCTGGTGCCGGGAGATCAGCACCATCAATGCCAACTTAAATCCCTCGGAAAACAAGAAAGAGAAGAGTATCCTGGAGATGCTTCCCACGGGGATGAGATGATCCCCCTAAGAGGATTACCGTATGAGCGATTACAGCTTTCTCTCCAATTTCAGATTTGTGCTCAAGGTTGACGGGGCCTTTGACGTCCCGTTAAAGAGCGTGCGCGCCTTTAACCGTGAGAATGAGTACGACTACATTCAGGAAGGCGGACTCAACGATTACGTGCATATGCGGAGAAAGCCCATCAGTAAGCCTTATACCCTGGTGGTGGAACGGTATGTTCCCGCAAGCCTCGGGATCAACGATCCCCTGACCAGCGGCGTGGAACTCCTGCTTCCCCTGCTCTTGTTTGTTGGCAAAAACACCGGCGGCAGTACCATGAACTACTCCAGGTACTACGCTTTTACCGGAGCCGTGGTCATGTCCAAGGAGTATGGGGGCCTGGATGCGGAACGAGCCGGCATGCTG
>JAFUUM010000020.1 GCA_017477805.1 Lachnospiraceae bacterium | reverse complement strand
GTTATGACCACTTCGATATCTCTCCATATTCAATTAACGCGCTGCTCACACAGCAGATCCGTGCCACGCAAACAACGCAACTAATCATATCAAACCGTTCTTTGAACTGTCAAGAATCTTTTCTGCGGTGATAAGATCCTCCGGCGTCGTGATCTTGATGTTCTCATAAGAACCTTGAACCAGCCTGATCCGGGTATCCGTCAGGGTCTCAACTACCATGGCATCATCGGTGATGACAATGCCCTGATCTAACAATTCCTGCTCCCTCTCTCCCAGTTTCCGGTAGGCGGAAAGAGCCAGATCATATGAAAAAGCCTGGGGCGTTTGAACTGCCCAGACGAGGTTCCGATTGGGGGTGTGATCCACCATACCATTCTCATCGGCTATTTTGATGGTATCCTTTACAGGCATTCCCACCACACAGGCGGGATGGGTATCCAGGGTATCCGATACTCTCTGCAGGATATCCTTTGTCAAAAACGGTCTTGCAGAGTCCTGGATGAGGACACGGTCAAAGGTCAGGGAATGAGCGGTTCTGTAGTTTTCCGCTGCTTCCAGACCTCTTAATACTGAATGATAACGCTCGTTACCACCAGCCACGATATCCATGACTTTGGTAAAACCATACTTTTCGACATAGTCTCTCCGGACCAGATCTTCATCCCCTGCATTGACCACCAGGAAGATCCCGGAAACGTAACTGTCCTCCAAAGCCTTCAGGGCATAATACAGAATGGGCCTGTCCTTTAAGAGCATGTACTGTTTTTTCTCGATGCTTTTCATCCTCGTGCCGCTGCCTGCAGCCAGAAGGATCGCAATACTTGTCATCAGGCTCTTTCTCCCAGTTTCAGGTTAGGGATCGCATTCAGATCCAGACTGCTGCGTTCCCCGCGGATGAACTCATAATAACCGGCACAGCCGATCATGGCTGCATTATCCGTACAAAGAATGGGGGAGGGATGATAAAAGGCTACCCCCTTCTTTTCACAGGCTTCTTTCATGGCTGCACGGAGGGCGGAGTTGGATGCCACGCCGCCGGCGATGGCAAACTTCTTAAAGCCGTATTGGTCGATGGCGGACATGGAATGATCCACAAGAACATCCACCACTGCCTTCTGGAAGGATGCTGCTACATCGGCCTGCACCCATTTTTCCCCTTTCATCTCACAGGTGTTCAGATAGTTCAGCACGGCACTCTTTAAGCCACTGAAGCTAAAGTCGTAAACGGACTCTCCCACTTTTGCTCTGGGGAATTCCAGAGCGTGGGGATTTCCTTCTTTTGCCGCTTTGTCGATCTTGGGGCCGCCGGGATAACCGAGGCCGATGGCTCTTGCCACCTTATCAAAGGCTTCCCCTGCCGCATCATCTCTGGTGCGTCCGATGACTTCGTATTCACCGTAGTCCTTTACCACCACAAGATGGGAATGGCCTCCGGACACCACAAGGGCCGCAAAAGGAGGCTCCAGATCGGGGTTCTCGATGTAATTGGCACTGATATGGCCTTCGATGTGATGGACACCGATGAGGGGCAGTCCCGTGGCAAGACAAAGGGCCTTGGCTGCCGAGACACCTACCAGAAGAGGTCCCACCAGACCGGGCCCGTAGGTTACCGCTATGGCGTCCAGATCTTTCAAACCCACCTTCGCTTCCGCAAGGGCGGTATCGATCACAGGTATTATTTTTTCAATATGTGCTCTGGAGGCGATCTCCGGAACCACGCCGCCATAGAGCGTATGGACGTCGATCTGGGAGTAGATCGTATTGGAGAGGATCTCTCTGCCGTTTCTGCAGACAGAGGCTGCGGTCTCATCGCAGGAACTCTCGATCGCCAGTATGAGGATATCTTTCTTCGTTTCTTCCATGTTCAGACTTATCAACTTTCCAACTGCCATCCCAGGATCTTCCAGTGCCCGTCGGAGTCTTTCCGGAGCACATAGATCTCATGGGTGTTTTGTGTTGTGGCACCCTCCCGAATGGTGTAGATCGCTTTCAGGTTGGCGCACTCTCTGTTATAAAGGTTGTAATACTCGACGTCGGTGCTGGCGGATACCCAGCTGTTTGTCAGACGCTTTCCGTTGTCCTTGTAATTCCGGACCTCCGTCTTCAAAGAAGCGTAATAAAGCTCTTCGATCTGGTTGGCCAGAAGTTCATCGTCGTAGAGTTCCTTGGCTTTATCCGCCAGTTTCATGAACTCGTCATCGGAATAGTCCTCGTTGTAAAGGCATTCCATGAGACTGTTATAAAACTTCAGGACTTCTCTTGGCGAAGCGGGATATTCTTTTGTCAGATCCTTCAGCAGCACCCTCTGTACTGCCGTCACCGGTACGTTGTCCTGATTGGCTCTGGTCATGTTGGCAACATGGTGGTAAAGCACCAGTATGCTGACAGCCATCACCACAAGGACGATCGCGTAACGGATCACCTTCTCTTTGTTTTTCATCTCCGAGTAAAATTCCCCGTTTTTTTTTATTCAGATCTTATTCTTCCGGAAAATCCAGTTCCACCGACCTGCCATCTTTTCCGGGATGGCTGTTGGGGAAGATGGCTTTCACATCATCCATGAAGGGTTCCGGTCGTTTTAAGGAAGGGCTGAAATGGGTGAGCCAGAGTTCTTTCACTTCGGCGTCCTTTGCAAGCTTCGCCGCTTCCGTAAACAGCATATGCTTATGATCTTTTGCCTTATCTTTTTTGTCCGCCTCTCCGTACATGCCTTCGCAGATAAAGAGATCCGATCCCTGAGCGGCTCTTACGATGCTCTCCGTGGGACGGGTGTCGGTACAATAGGTGACTTTCAGGCCTTTTCTTGCAGGTCCGATGACCATGTCGGGAGTGTAGACCTTGCCGTTATCTTCCACGGTCTCACCCTTTTGCAGTTTGTTCCAATACCGGACATCCAGGCCAAGGGCCTTTGCTTTCTCCACCTGGAACCGGCCGATACGGTCGAGGCTGACGCTGTAACCGTAACAGATCACGTTGTGATTGACCTTGAAAGCGGTGAACTTTAAACCCGCGTATTCAAACTCCTCCAGGGGGGATTGCAACTCTTTGTATTGTATCTCAAAAGGCAATTCCGGCGCAATAACGCGGAGCGCCGACACCACACGCTCAAGACCGGAGGGTCCCACCAGCATCAGAGGTTCTTTCCGCTCCGCATTTCCCATAGTCAGGAGCATTCCCGGAAGGCCGCTGATGTGATCCGCATGGTAATGGGTAAAGAGGATCATGTCGATGGGGTTGGGGCTTAATCCCTTTTCCCGCATGGCGATCTGGGTCCCCTCACCGCAGTCGATGAGGATACTGTGTCCGTTATATCTGACCATCAATGAGGTCAGCCATCTGTAAGGCAGGGGCATCATTCCGCCGGTGCCCAGCAAGCAAATATCAAGCATTCGTTGTAATATTCCTTTGTCGCTTTATAAAAACATTAGTTATTGCCCATCACGGAGAGTTTCATGATCAGGGCATCTTCCTTGGGATCCTCGTAAAATCCCCGTCTGCATCCGACAGTCTCGAATCCGAATTTGGTGTACAGGGAGATGGCCCCTTCGTTGGAGGCCCGAACCTCTAAAACAAAGGTCTCAACTCCCCGGCTCTTTTCTTCTTCCAGAAAGAGTTCCATCAGATGTCCTGCAAGACCCTGTCTTCTGTAGGGTGCCAGCACGGCAACGTTACTGATATCCCCTTCTCCCAGGATATTGACGGCGCCACAGGTGGCCACGATCTGGCCGGCGTACTCTCCGGGGATCCCGGTAAGGTCATCCTCTTCCAAAACCGCCGCCATGTAAAAACTGTACTCCTGTTCTAAGGTTTCTCTGTAAACTCGTTCCGACCAGGGTGCGGAAAAGCAGTGATCTTCCACATAAGAAGCTGCCAGCGCATCCTCCGAGACCATGGGTCTAAACAGCATTCTCTTTCTCCTGTTTTTCGCGTTCTGCCTGAGAGAGGCGCAGATACGTGGGCGTATGGTCCGCTGCAGTCTCCACAACACCCTCTTCCGGTGTCAGCACGCCGCCATGGGCTGCCATGTTGACCCGCGCCCGATAGGCTGCAAGAGATGCAGTTGCTGCGGCACTCTGTCTGTTCATATGGGCAGGTGCAAAGGAAACCTGCACCTTTGCCTGCTTTAAGATCCGTTCTTTGAATACGGGAACTCCGTCTCCTAAGAAGATCACTGGCCGGTTCAGATCGTTGATCTTTTCGACGATCTCTTCGATGGGAACGGCACACTGGGGTGTTAAAACATGCATGACCAGTTCCTGTTCGGTACCGGGGTTTTCGCCAGTTTCCATAGGAGGCTGTGGTTTAAACTCATAAAGTCCCGTATAGGTCTGGTCCCGTCTTGCATCCATGATGGGGCAGACCACTTTTTCTGTTCCCCAAAGGCGGTACGCCAGGGCATCCACCGTAGGAACGGGGAGGATGGGTTTATTCAGTGCGTAAGCAAGACCTTTTACCGTTGCGGCACCGATGCGAAGGCCTGTAAAGGAACCGGGTCCTCCTGCGGTGGCAATAGCATCCACGGTGGAAAGATCCTCATCCGTCAGATCCAGCGCTTCTTTCAGCATGGGCAGGATCGTCTGGGAATGCATCTTATTGTCGTTCATGGAATACTCTGTGCGGATCACATCGTCTTCCCAAATGGCTGCGGAAGCGACGACACCGGAAGTATCCAATGCAAGTATCTTCAATATCGTATCTCCTGTTATAAAATAATTCTTAATTTATGATTTGATTTTTGTTTTATAACTCTTGTTTGTTTACGTTTGAGTTTTGGATCTCATTTTTCCGATCCGATGTCCTCAATTGTGATCAGACGGTAGTCCAGACCTTTGCTCAGGTCCTTTTCGATGGTCACGGCACGGTAGGTCTTGGGTAGAATGTCCCGGATCAGGCCTGCCCACTCGATAATGGATAAACCCTGGCCGTAAACATACTCTTCGTACCCGATCTCGTCCATCTCATCCACGTCGCCGATGCGGTACACATCAAAGTGGTACAGGGGCAGTCTTCCTTCTTCATAGGTCTGAAGAATGGTAAAGGTGGGACTGCTGATGGGTTCCATGATACCGAGGCCCTCTGCGATGCCCTGGGTAAATACGGTCTTTCCCACGCCCAGGTCGCCTTCTAACGCGATCAGCGTTCCCGGCTCAGCCTCTTCTCCTATTTTTTTACCAAGCGCAAAAGTTTCCTCGGGAGAAAACACTTCTATCTGCTGTTTCAAAATCTTACATACCTTTCTTGCACATACTCCATTTTATTTTACACGAAAAGAACCCCTCACACAACCGCTTGTGTTTTCAGCGATGGTGTAAGGGGCTTTTTGTGGTCCTATATTGTTTTGATCATTTCTGTACGGCTCTTACACGGCCTCTTGCATCACGAGGCTGTGCCAGTGCCTTTAAGACAGGGCTCAGGGGCTTATATACCGCAAGGGTAAGGACTGCCACAAGGCCGCCTTTGATCAGGTTCAGAGGCGCTACCGCAAGGATCACGAAGGAAGTGACATCGGTAATGGCGGGATTGATCTCGGTTCCGAAAGCGATCAGGGCATCCAGGGGCATACCATACATTTCAGCGAACTTGGGAAGCAGGTATACTGCGTTGAATGCGGTACCGAACAGGGTCATGCAAACAGTTCCCACAGCGCATCCGATAAATGCTGTATTCTTATTCTTTCTCCATACGTAGATCAAAGATGCGGGCAGGATCAGAGTGCATCCAACAGCGAAGTTTGC
>JAFUUM010000296.1 GCA_017477805.1 Lachnospiraceae bacterium | reverse complement strand
TATAAATGTACGGATTATTACCACCCTGAAGATGAGGGCGGTATCTTCTATGCGGATCCCGAGATCGTTGTAGAATGGCCTTTCCCCGACGGCATGGAACCCATCCTGTCGGAGAAGGACAAACACCACGGTGGATTTGCGGATTTTCAGAAGGGAATGAAGTAGTACATGCGTAACCGACTGCACCTTTCCAAAAGAGCCTGGATCATCGTGTTCTGTGCGCTGGCCGGGCTCCTGGCGTTGGTGGTGGTGTTTCATGATAACCCCCGGGCCAACCCTACGGAAGAGTTATATAAAAAATTGATATTATGCGGCGTCATCCTCGGTGCCTGCCTGATCTTCATCAGGTTTTATGACAAGTTGACGACGCTGCCTTTTGAGCTTTTTGATAACAGGAAACTGATCTGGCGCCTTGCCAAGAACGATTTCAGAAAGCGTTATGCCACCTCTTATCTGGGCGCCTTTTGGGCACTGGTCCATCCGGTGGTCACGGTGGTGATGTACTGGTTTGTGTTCCAGAATTTCCTGGGCCAGACGGGACGTCAGGAAGTGGCTGCGGGGATCGATCTTCCCTACGTTGTATTCCTGACTGCGGGCCTTGTCCCCTGGTTTTATTTTTCGGAGGCCTGGGCCAACGGCACCACATCCCTTCTGGAATATAATTACCTGGTGAAAAAGGTGGTCTTTAAGATCAGCATCCTGCCTATGATCAAGGTCATCGCGGCAACCTTTGTGCATCTGTTCTTTGCCCTGATCCTTTTGGTGCTGGCGGCCTGCTACGGGATCTTTCCCACGGTCTACACCATCCAGATCCTGTATTACAGTTTCTGCCTGTTTGTGCTGGTCCTGGGAATGTCCTATGTGACCTGCTCCCTGGTGATCTTCTTCGGAGATCTGCAGCAGATCATCGCCATCATCCTGCAGGTGGGCATGTGGGCCACCCCCATCCTTTGGAATATTACCTTTATCGCCGATAAACCCTGGCTGGTAAAGATCATCAAATTAAATCCGCTGGTCTATATCGTCAACGGCTACCGGTCCTGCCTGGTGGAGAAGACCTGGTTCTTCTATGACTTTTTCTCCACGGTGTATTTCTGGATCGTTACCGTAGTGATCTTTGGCATCGGCGCGTTGATGTTCAAGAGACTGAAACCGCAGTTTGCGGATGTGATGTAAGCCCGTTGCTGCATATTTGGAGTTCGTTTTTATGAGTGAAAACAAGAACGATATCGCGATCGAGGTCGCGGGAGTTCAAAAAATATATAAGCTCTATGATCACAGACGTGACCGCTTAAAAGAGACCCTGGGCTTTTCCAAAAAGAAGCTCCATAGGGATCACTATGCCCTAAAGGGTCTGGATTTTACCGTAAAGAACGGGGAATGCGTCGGTATCATCGGTACCAACGGTTCCGGAAAATCCACCATCTTAAAGATCATTACCGGAGTCCTGACCCCTTCCGCCGGCACCGTGACCGTAAACGGCCGGATCTCCGCTCTTCTGGAGCTGGGTGCGGGCTTTAATCCCGAGTACAACGGTATCGAGAACATTTACTTAAACGGTACCATAATCGGCTTTACCGAGGAGGAGATCAAGGAGAGGATCCAGGATATCCTGGACTTTGCAGACATCGGGGAATATGTTTACCAGCCGGTAAAGACCTATTCCAGCGGTATGTTTGTACGTCTTGCCTTTGCGGTGGCCATCAATATCGATCCGGAGATCCTCATCGTGGATGAAGCGCTTTCCGTGGGAGATGTGTTCTTCCAGGCAAAGTGCTATCACAAGTTTGAAGAGTTCAAAAAACAGGGAAAGACAATCCTCTTTGTATCTCATGATCTCGGCAGCATCAGCAAGTACTGTGACCGCGTGATCCTCTTAAATCAGGGTGCGAAACTTGGAGAAGGAACACCCAAGGAAATGATCGATATCTACAAGCAGGTGCTGGTGGGACAGTATCAGATCCCCGATACCGAGGAAGGAAATCTCCTTCGGGACAAAGATATCGAGAGCGCAGCAGCGAAAGCCGGGGATAGAAAATCGGGTGATATTAACGAGGATACCCTGGAGTACGGAAGCAGAAAGGCAACCATCTGCGAAAGCTATGTAACCGATGAACACGGTATGAAGACCACGGCCATCGTGAAGGGCCGGGAGTATACCGTACATATGAAAGTTAGATTTAACGAAACCGTCCAGGCCCCTATTTTCGCTTATACGGTGAAAAACATCAAAGGGATCGAGATCACCGGTACCAATACCATGGTGGAGAAAGCTTTTCTGGAACCGGTACATGCGGGAGAGGCAAAAGAGATCACCTTTACCCAGCGTATGACCCTTCAGGGCGGCGAATACCTCATCTCCTTTGGGGTGACCGGCTTTGAAGGAGAGAACTTTACGGTATATCACAGGCTGTACGATGCAGTTAATATAACGGTTGTTTCTGATAAGGATACCGTCGGCTACTACGATTCAGAGTCCAAGGTTGTGGTAAAGGATGCAAAGGTCAAGTCCGGCAGCAACATCCTGGAGTACAGAAACGAAGCATAGGAGCGATATTCCATGGGAGAACAGGAGAAAAACCTGAAGATTGGAAAAATAAATCTGGATTTAACGCACTATCCGGGCGAAGATCTTTACTGCGATGGAGACATTGAGGACGTTCTTCTGGATATAGCGAGAAATTATTCGGATGTGGAATACCCCCGGATCATCGAAGAGAAGAATCAGTGGGAGATCCTGTACCATCTTTCCATCCAAAGAGAAAATATCATAGAGTGGCTTCCTTTAGATCAAAGGAGTAAGGTCCTGGAAGTGGGAGCGGGCTGCGGTGCCATTACCGGTGCCCTGTCTGCCAAAGCCGGGTCCGTGACCTGCGTTGATCTTTCAAAGAAGCGTAGTATGATCAATGCCTATCGTCATATGGATCAGGATAATATCCATATCATGGTAGGCAATTTTACGGATGTGGAACCGGATCTTCCCAATGACTTTGATTACATCCTGCTCATCGGAGTATTTGAATACGGACAGGCCTACATCCAGACGGAACAGCCCTATGACCGGTTTCTGGAGATCTTAAAAAAACACCTGAAATCAGATGGGCATATCGTGATCGCCATCGAAAACCGTATGGGCATAAAGTACCTGGCAGGGTGCAAGGACGATCACCTGGGTACCTGGTTTTCCGGTGTGGAAGGCTATCCCGACGGCGGGGTGGTCCGTACTTTTACCAAGCCTGAACTGGAAGATATCTTAAAACGCTGCGATGTGGAAGAATATTCCTTCTATTATCCCTATCCGGATTACAAATTCATGACAGCCCTGTATTCCGATGACTATCTTCCGAAGATCGGTGAATTATCGGATAACATGCGTAATTTTGATAGAGACAGAATGCTCCTGTTTGATGAAAAACGGGCATTTGACTCTCTGGTAAAAGATAAGGAATTCCCTTATTTCTCCAATTCATTCCTTGTAGTGACGGGACCGGCCCTGGAGACCAAGTACGTCAAGTACTCCAATGACCGGCAGAGACAGTTTCAGATCAAGACCGAGATCTCACTGGAAAACCGTATGGGCTATCATACGGGATCCGAGTCTCAGTTGGAGAGTTTAAAAAGCTTTGTGGTGCGTAAGTATCCCATGCTGCCGGACTCCTTTGATCACATCCGGAGTATGAAAAAAGCCTATCTGGAACTTCGGGAACGGTATAAGGGATCCGAGTTCAAGATCAACCGCTGCCACCTGGTGGAAACGGAAGACCAAAAGCGGGACGGCCGTTCCAGCGAGGAGATCTTAAACGGAGAAGCAAAGGCCAGAAATCTGCGTCCCTATGTGGAACTGGAATTCTTAAACGGACGGACTCTTGCGGAACTGATGGATGAGTGCCTGGAAAGCGGGGACCAGGACGGATTTGACCGGTTATTCTCCCGATATCTGGAGTTCATCTCCTACCGCGCAGATTATCCTGCAGCAGATTTTGACTGCATCTTTTCCAATATCCTTATTACCGTTAAGGATGGCAGCCAGCCCTATGATCCCGTGGACAACGGGGTATGGAACCTCATCGATTATGAGTGGACATTCGGAAAGCAGCTGGATCCCAAGGAACAGGCTTTCCGTGCCGTTTATTGCTATATCCTTGAGGACAAAAAGAGAGACCGTCTGAACCTGGACGGGATCCTAAATCTTCTGGATCTGACGGATGGGGATGCGGAGGAATTCCGGGCCAGAGAACTGGATTTCCAGAGATATGTCACCGGAAATCACAGATCCATGAAGGAACTGAGGGATCTTCTTCGGCACGATGCCCACGATGTGAAGGCCCTTCTGAACAGACAGCAGGTCTTAAAGACCAGAGGTCTGGTACAGATCTACGAGTCTTTCGGGGATATCTTTAAGGCAGAAACTTCCTACTACATGGATGATCCCCGGGTTATCGAGTATGAGGAAAACGATTATACCCGCCGGATCAGGATCCGGATCGAGAGGGGCATGGTAAGGCTCCGGATCGATCCCGCACTGTCCTGCTGTATTGTCAATGTAAAGAAAGTGCTGTGGAAAGAGCAGGAGATCCCCCTGATCATCGGTCCGGGACAACTTGTCTCTTCCAACGGTACAAAAGCAGAACAGGGAAATGTCTTCGTATTTACCGATCAGGATCCGCTGTTCGTTTTCGAGATCGACCGTATGCGGGCGGAATATCCCGGCAGCGGTGAGGAAGAGGAATTAGAGTTTGAGTGGGATATGACGCTGATGCCCGATGAGATGGCAGCCGGCTTTATCCCTGCACCGAAACCCAAAAGGAGATTTCATTTTTGAGTAATCCGATGAAAAAAGCCATCCAGGGTACCCTGGTGGCAGCAAGACATAAAGAATATGACAGACAGATCCGCCAGCAGACCATTACGGCAGAGGAGTATCTGACCGATCGCAGAAATACGTGGAGAGCGGAAAATAAGGCGACGGTAGCGGAAAATACCACTTGCGCCGTTCTTTCCTACGGCGATGCGGCTTTTCGCAGTACGGCATCTGCAGTGAATGCCTTAAAGACCCGTGTCCTCGATATGAAAGAGGAGTATGCTGTTTTTGCGGAAGATCCTGCACGTCTCCATCAGGGAGCGGTGGAGGATATCCGTCTGTTTTTGACGGTTCATCCCGAAACGAAACTCCTGTATGCGGATGAGACCAACTGGTTAAAACCCGACTGGTCCCCGGATACGCTGCTTTCCTTTTTCTACTTCGGCCATCTTTTTGTGATGAAAAAAGACCTGATCCTGCAGGTACTTGAAAAGATCGAAGAGCGGAAAGCCTCTTATGCTACCACTGAATTAAAAGGAAACCGCCTGATCTACGCCCTGGGACTTCTGGGAGCCGACCTTGCCGGTGATGCAGCCCACATGCCTGTGGTGTTATATGAGGGAGAAGACGCCGGTGATCCGGAGGCAGGACAGGTCCTGCCGGACAGACCACTGACCTTTGAGGAGCGGAGACGCCCCATTGAACCTCGTGACGGAGAAGGCCATTTCTTTGGTGTTGAGCCGGAGTA
>JAFUUM010000295.1 GCA_017477805.1 Lachnospiraceae bacterium | reverse complement strand
GAAATTGGCAAGAATGAAATACAAAACAGGGTACTACAAGAACCATTTCTGCGCTTTTCTTATGCTGATCTTGCATAATAGCGTAGAACGAAGAAAACCGGCTTGGTGCTAAACACCAAAACCGGTTTGTCTTCAGTCTGGGACTTCCGCGGGAAGTCTTTTTTTCATGGCGGGAATGCGGGTCAGAAGGAAAGATATGAGATAAGCGATCAAAAGGCCCACAGCAATCTTTGCGGCATCCCCGGCATACCACAGGAACTTCTCGGAGAGTTTTGTGCCATGGCTGGTCTCCAGGGCAAACATGCCGTGAAGCACCGTGATCAGTCCGGATATGCCTATATTTTTAAGAAGCAGTGCTGTATAGATCCCGCCGATCCCAAAGCAAAGGCCGGCAAAAAGTCCGGCATCGGACTTTCTTCCGTGCTTTACAAGGATCACCATGGCGGCGATAAAGATCAGGGCGCAGGAGGGATAGGCCAGTACGATCCCGCACATGCAAATGGCACCGAGGACGATGAAACGTCTTTTTTCGGTGAAATGATATTCCAGCAGGCAGAGGCACAAAAGCAGAGTCAGCCACAGCTGTAGGTTGGCATATTCCGGGATGGGCACATCCTTTGGAGACACCACGAAGAAGAGCCATGCCATGAGAAAGGCGGCACGCTCCATTTCGGGGAAGTGCTTTTTGATCCTGCTGTAGAAAAGGCAGGAAACTGCAGCGTCAACAAGAACACCGGCTGTCTGGAGATAAAGAACAAGGCCGGTGGTTGTCCGGAAGACCGCAAGCCAGAGAGCGATCAGGGGCGCACAAAGAAACGCGGACATCTGATAGGGTTCCCACATTTCTTTCAGCATCACATCCCCGGTGGCAAGCCGGTAAGACATGGTCAGCTGAAATCCGGCGTCAATGCCGAAGTCCGTCAATATGTATTTGATCCCCAGGACGATGGCGGCAGCCACCATCAGGGTACGGATGATCTTTTCTTTCTTCGTGTTCATAGGCTTAAGTATAGCATATTTCTGCCGTCTCTTCCTTGATTGGAAAGGAAAGGAAGCGTAGAATGAAACTGTTGAAAGGAGAATTCCCATGCAACTTCGAAACCCGGATAATAAGAAATATGTGAAAGCAGGAGTCACCGCCGTGATCTCGGCATTGGTGATCTTCATCGTGGCTCTTGCCTTTGTCAGATACAAAGCACTGAATGCAACATTCCAATTTATCATCGCCATCTTAAAGCCCTTTTTATACGGGGCGGTGCTGGCCTATCTCCTTGCTCCTCTTTGCAATAACCTGGACAAGGTCATCGGCGGGATCTTTCGGCATAAGTTTCCGAAACTCACGGGGGTGCTTTCTATCCTCATCTCCATGCTGGTGGCTGTTTCCGTTATCGTGATCCTGTTCATCCTCTTGATCCCCCAGGTGGTGACCAGTGTGATGAATCTCATCGATATTGTTCCCGGTCACATGAGCAATCTGAACATCTTTCTCACGGGGCTTTTACAGGATCAGCCGGATCTGTTGGAACAGTGGGAAGATTTTTATTTCAACTTTGAGACAAAACTGAACTCCTGGCTCATGGGAACGGTACTGCCCCAGGCAGAGACCATTCTTGCCCAGGTGGGTTCCCATGTATCCACGGTGCTGACCTTTTTGAAGAACATCTTCCTTGGGTTTATCATCTGCATTTACATGCTGGGCAGAAGAAAGCAGTTTGCAGCCCAGGGTAAACTCACCCTCCACGGGATCTTCGGCGGAAAATGGGCCGAAGTCATCGAGCGGGAGATCCGGTTTGCGGATAAGATGTTCAATGGTTTCTTCGTCGGAAAACTGATCGACTCCGCCATCATCGGCGTCATCTGTTTTATCGGCTGCCTGATCCTGCGGCTGCCTTCACCGTTACTGCTCAGTGTGATCGTGGGCGTGACCAATATCATTCCTTTCTTTGGTCCCTTCCTGGGAGCGGTACCCTGTATCCTCCTTCTTGTGATCGAGAACCCCTGGCACGCACTGATCTTCCTTGGCTTTATCATCGTCCTGCAGCAGCTGGACGGTAATGTCATTGGCCCCCTGATCCTTGGTGATACCACCGGCCTTTCCGGTTTCTGGGTCATGTTCGCCATTCTGTTTTTTGGCGGTATGTGGGGCATCACCGGCATGGTGGTTGGCGTACCTCTCTTTGCGGTGATCTACGACATCATCCGGAG
>JAFUUM010000294.1 GCA_017477805.1 Lachnospiraceae bacterium | reverse complement strand
TATCCCAACGTGATCAAATCTTTTGAGCACAATGCGGATTACACCACATGGACCTTCCACTTAAGAGAAGGCATGAAGTGGTCCGACGGTGAAGACTTCAACGCTGACGACATCACATTCTGGTATTACATGTGCCATCTGACCAACTTTGACTCTAAGAAGAGCTGGGCGGCTCTGAAGGAAAAAGTTGATGGCGAAGATGCATGGGCTAAACTGACCAAGGATGACGATTACACCGTAACCTGGACATTTGTAAATCCCAAGTATCCCGCAGACTTCATTGAGAATGGTGATTTCAAGTGGTGCTGGGCTCCCGCGCATTACCTTGCTGATCTGATCCCCGACTCCGAGGATTATCCTTATTACGAGAACGAGTACTGGCCTTCCACCGGTCTTTCCGAGGAGCAGGTACTTGCCAACGCACAGGCTAAGAAGATCGATGCAGCTACCGTAAAGGATCTTGGTAAGGCTGTATCCTACAACTTCTGGAATGTTTCCGGACTGCCTACTCTGAACGCTTTCGTTCTGTCCACAGTACCCGGCAACAGCAGCAAAGATGACACCCTTTGCATCATGGATCGTAACGCATACTTCTGGAAAGTCGATGCTGCAGGCAATCAGCTTCCTTATGTTGATGCTCTGCATTACAACCAGACTTCCGAAGACGGTCAGGATCTGCTGATGTTCAGATCCGGTGAGCTCGATATCATCACCATCGCTATGCAGGATATCGCTGCAACTCTGTCCGACCTGGGCGATGCAGCAGAACTTCGTGAGTGGGGTACCACCAACTGGGGTGCTTACCAGATCACCTTTAACTACACCAACCCCGATGCAAACTATGCAACTCTGTTTGCAAATCCTGATTTCCGTCAGGCAATGAGCATCTGCGTAGACAGAACTGAAGTTTCCGAACTGCTTACCGATGGTTTCCTTGAGCCCGGTCAGTGCGCACCTGCAGTTGGTAACCTTGGTTACAGCACTGCATGGACAGATAAGTGGACCGAGTACGATGTTGAAAAGGCAAAGACTTTGTTAGAGGGTTGCGGCCTTGTTATGGGCAGCGATGGCTTCTATGATTTCGCAGACGGTTCCGATCTGATGCTGACATTCCTGGCATATGACGGCGGTGCAGATACGTCTTATCCCGTATTTGAGCAGTATTTCAAGGCAGTTGGTATCAACTGCGCACTGAAAGACCTGGAAGTATCCGCATTCGATACCGAGATTGACAACAACGAGTGGATCGCTGTTATGGGACCTCACACCTCCATCGGCGGTGCATCCCTGAAAGACAGAGCTGCTCCCTTCGTTCCCATCGCTCAGGCTGCTGAGTGGTACGGTGAGTACGGTACCTACTATGCAACCAACGGTGAAGCTGGTGTTGAGCCTACCGGCGACATGGCAAAACTGGTTGAGCTGTATGACAAGTGGCGTTCCACCGATAACGAGTCCGAGCGTGAGACTTACGAGCTCGAGATCTTCAAGATCCACGAAGAGAATCTGTGGTCTCTGGCTTATCTGAAGGCTGAGAACTCTTATGAGCTCATCAACTCCAAGATCCAGAACTATGCAGACAACCTGGTATGGGCTGACTGCTATCAGTATGCAAACATGACTCACTACGAGGTTCTGTTCAAAGCTGAATAATCCGTCTACCGAAAGCAACTGCTGGTAGTACAACTCCGGAGACGTGGGACTTTTTCAGGTTTCCACGTCTCCGGTTTTTATGAAAGGAAATTTCTGATGGACGAAACAAAAACTAAAAATTCATTCGTGGAAGCGATGGCGAACTTTTTTAAGAAGGATCTCGTCCAGTATATCGTTAAAAGAATCCTGATGTTCATTCCGACGCTGCTTCTGATTTCGATTCTGGTATTCTTCGTGATCCAGCTGCCTCCGGGTGACTACGTATCTGCACACATCGCTGCCCTTGCAACGGAGGGTGAACTGGTGGATGCGGATTATGCTGCATCCATGCGTGCAGACTATGGTCTGGACCTGCCGGTGTGGCAGCAATATATCAAGTGGGTGAAAGACATTATCTGGACTCCCACGGATTCAACTTATTACCGCTTGTATCATTCTCATCATAACTGGAAATATTCCTTCGCTTACGGGCGAGATGTATGGAGCGTGGTAAACGACAGATTGGGGCTTACTATCGGCGTAACCTTTATCATCATGTTGTTCCAGTACCTTGTTTCCATTCCCATCGCGGTATATGCAAGTACCCATCAGTATTCGGTGGGAGATTACATATCCGCCATCATAGGATTTTTGGGAACGGCTATTCCCAACTTTATTTTGGCTATTGTGCTGATGTACTTATCCTACAAGTGGACGGGCAACGCAAACGTTGGACTGTTCACACAGGATATGCTGCAAAACGGCGTGCATTTATATAACTTCGGTGACTTCATGAAACGTATGATCATCCCCATCGTGGTCATCGGTACCAGCGGAACCTGCGGTATCATCCGTTCCGTTCGTGCCCAGATGCTGGATGAAGTGGCAAGACAGTATACGCTGACTGCCAGAGCAAAAGGTGTTTCCGAAGGCAAGATCATCATGAAATACTGCTTCAGAGCAGCCATGAACCCTACCGTATCCGGTCTCGGCGGCGTTCTTTCCAGCCTGTTCTCCGGTTCCACGGTAACGGCTATGGTGCTGAACATGCAGATCCAGGGCCCCGTGCTCTACAAGGCGCTGCAGTCTCAGGACATGTATCTGGCCGGTGCCATCGTTATGATCCAGGCTGTGCTGGTCGTTATCGGTGTATTGTTATCCGATATCGCGCTTGCCTTCCTTGATCCCAGAATTCGTTACTCAGGAGGTGGAAGATAATGGCGAAAAAGAAATCAAAAGAAGATTATTATCTTGCCTCTCAATGGACACTGATGGCCAGAAAGTTAAAGAAACACAGACTGGCACAGGTTTCCTTCTTTATCCTTGCTGTCTTTTATCTGGCAGCGCTGTTTGCGGATTTCCTGGCTCCTTATTCCCTTGATGAATTTGACGGACTGTATCGAAATTCCGCACCTTCCCATGTTTACACCATTTATCAGGGTGAACATGTGGGACCCCATGTATATAAGCTTACAAAGTCTATCGATAAGAAGACTTTTGAAGTAGCCTTAAAACCTGACACAACCGAGTACTACAAGATCGAATGGTTTGTTCACGGTTGTGAGTATAAGATCCTGGGGCTGATCCCCTGTGATCTGCACCTCTTCGGTGTGGGAGAAGGATCCAACGGAGGAACGGGAGCCAAGCTCTTCCTGTTCGGTGCGGATTCCTTAGGACGTGATATCTTTTCGAGAGTGCTGCTGGGCGCAAGGATCTCCTTGACGATCCCCTTTGCCAGTGCATTTATCAGTTTCTTCCTGGGTATCGCTATCGGTTCCATTTCCGGTTACTTCGGCGGCGTCATTGATATCGTGATCCAGCGTATCATCGAAGTGATCGGTGCTGTGCCTCAGATCCCTCTGTGGATGGCTCTTTCCGCAGCGATCCCTCCGGGAATCTCTACCATCAAGATGTACTTCTACATGACAGTTATCCTGTCCTTCATTAACTGGACCGGTATGGCCAGAGTAGTAAGAGGTAAGTTCCTGTCCCTGAAGAATGAAGACTATGTTATGGCCGCAAGGCTCTCCGGTGTTTCCACCTGGAAGATCATCTGGAAGCATCTGGTACCCGGTTTCATGAGTTATCTGATTGTTTCTCTGACCCTGGGTATCCCCGGATCCATCGTTGGTGAGACTTCCATGTCTTATCTGGGTCTTGGTATCAAATCTCCTGCAACCAGCTGGGGTGTACTACTGCAGGAAGCCAGCTCCGTTACGGATGTGGCTGCCAACCCCCACAAACTGATCCCTATCATTTTCGTTACCATCACGGTTCTTGCGTTTAACTTCCTCGGCGACGGTATGAGAGACGCAGCGGATCCTTATAAGTAAAACGGGAGGAATTTATGGATAAAGATAACATTATAGAAGTAAAAGACCTCCATGTTGACATCAAGATGATGGAGGGCCTGCTGACACCTGTCAGAGGCGTTAATTTCGAGATCAAGAAGGGCGAGACCCTGGGCCTCGTCGGAGAATCCGGCTGCGGTAAATCCATTACCTGTAAGGCTATCCTTGGGATCAATGACAAGAAGTGCATCCCTCACGGAGAGATATTATTCCGGAACGAAGACGATACGGAAGTGGATCTTCTGAAGATGGATCCCAAGGGAAAAGAGATCCGTAATGTCAGAGGTAAACAGATCTCCATGATCTTCCAGGAGCCCATGGTTGCGTTTTCACCCATGTACACCATCGGAAATCAGATCAATGAGTGTACGCTGCTGCACATTACAAAAGATAAAAAGAAAGCAAAAGAGATCTCTCTGGAAGTTATGAGAAAGGTTGGTATCGCCAACGTAGAAAAGCGTTACAACCAGTATCCGCATGAATTCTCCGGCGGTATGCTGCAGAGAGCCCTCATAGCCATGGCCCTTGTCTGCAATCCCAAGATGCTCATCGCAGACGAGCCTACCACAGCGCTGGACGTTACCATTCAGGCACAGATCCTGGAACTGATGAAAGAACTCCAGAAGGAGTTCAACATGGCCATCCTGTTCATCACTCACGATCTTGGCGTTGTAGCTAAGATGTGTGACCGCGTGGCTGTTATGTACCTTGGTAAAGTTGTTGAGACTGCGGATTCCAATACGATCTATGCAAATCCCCAGCATCCTTACACCAGAGGCCTCATCGGTTCCGTTCATAAGATCGGCGGTAAAAAGGACGAGAGACTGTTCTCCATCGAAGGTACCGTGCCTCTCGCCATGAACCTTCCCGTAGCCTGCGGTTTCTACGACAGATGCGATTGCAGGATCGAAGGCCTTTGCGATAAAGCAGAACCCGAACTGGTGGAGATCGAGCCCGGTCACAAGATCGCTTGTTTT
>JAFUUM010000293.1 GCA_017477805.1 Lachnospiraceae bacterium | reverse complement strand
TTGACTTTTGAACTCTCGTTTCTCTTTGCCATCTTCCTAAGGTTCGGAATCCGCTCTCTTTCTTAAGTCTTCCTCATCAAATACTTCGGAATTGGAGGTTCCGGGAGAAACCATGGGGAATACCTTGTCATCCTGCTCGATGCAGACATCCAGAAGGAAAGGCTGTTTGGAAGCCAGTGCTTTTTCAAATGCAGGCGCAAATTCCTCTTTCGTTTTGATACGCATGGCCTGACAACCCAGGCCTTCCGCTACTTTGCAGTAGTCAACCTTGTCTTCCAGAATGGTATTGGAATACCGCTTTCCATAATACAGGGTCTGCCACTGTCTTACCATGCCAAGGGCATGATTATCGATCACCACCTGAATGATGGGAATATCATATCTGCTGGCGGTAGCCAGTTCATTCATATTCATACGGAAACATCCGTCACCGCCGATGTTGATGCAGACCTTGTCAGGCTGACCCACCTTTGCACCGATGCAGGCTCCGAGACCATAGCCCATGGTCCCAAGACCTCCGGAACTTAAGAAGGTTCTGGGTGAACTGTAATGATAATACTGAGCAGCCCACATCTGATGCTGTCCCACATCGGTGGTGATCAGTGCTTTTCCTTCCGTCAGTCTGTCGATCTCTTCGATGACAAAGGGACAGGTAAGCTTTGACTTATCATAGTTAAGCGGGAAATCCTCTTTCAGTTTCTGGACTTCCTGTTTCCACTCTTCGTGCTTCTGATCCGGCAGTCTGCCGTTGAGTTTATGCAGGACTTCCTTCAGATCTCCAACGATGTATGCGTCGGTATGAATATTTTTATTGATCTCTGCGGCATCGATATCAATGTGAAGGACTTTCGCATTGGATGCAAAATGCTTGGGGGATACGGCAACACGGTCGGAAAATCTTGCACCCAGCGCGATGAGCAGATCACATTTTCCAAGGGCCAGGTTGGAGGCCTTTGTTCCATGCATACCGATCATTCCGGTGTAATAGGGATCATGACCGTCGAAGGCACCTTTTCCCATGAGGGTATCGCACACGGGAGCATCCAGTTTTTTGGCAAACTGTCGGAGCTCTTCCGAGGCTTCGGAGGCAATGATACCGCCGCCTGCGTAGATAAAAGGCTTTTTGGAGTTTTCCAGTAGTTCCAGCGCCTTCTTTAAGTCCTCATCGTTCCAGGTGTTCTTATGCTCCTTTTCCTCAGGCTCCTTCGGGGTATATTCGGTGGATGCTGCCGTCACATCTTTAGTGATATCCACAAGCACAGGGCCGGGTCTTCCGGATCTTGCAATATGAAAGGCTTTCCGGATGGTGTCCGCAAGGATCTCAATATCCTTGACGATATAGCCATGCTTGGTGATGGGCATGGTCACACCGGCAATATCAACTTCCTGGAAAGAATCTTTCCCCAGCGAAGGCAGATTTACATTACAGGTAATGGCCACCATGGGAACGGAATCCATATACGCTGTGGCAATACCCGTTACAAGATTGGTGGCGCCGGGGCCGGATGTCGCAAAGCAAACGCCGACTTTACCGGTGGCACGGGCATAGCCGTCTGCCGCATGGGCAGCCCCCTGTTCATGGCTGGTCAGATAATGATGGATCTCGTCCTGATGTTTATAAAGTTCATCGTAAATGTTCAGGATGGTACCGCCGGGATAACCGAAAACGGTATCCACACCCTGTTCTTTCAGACATTCGATAACGATCTGGGAACCGGTGAGTATCATATCACTTCACCTCCGCAGTTTTATTCCCGCCGGGGATCTCCAGGATAGCACCGCGGTTACCGCTTGTTACCATCTCACGGTATCTTGCAAGATATCCGGTGGTGATGGCAGGCTCTTTCGGCTGCCAGGACTCTCTTCTCTTTGCCAGTTCCTCATCCGAAACCTTCAGGTTCAGAGAATAATTGGGGATATCAATGGAAATGATATCGCCTTCCTGTACAAGGGCGATGGGACCGCCAACCGCTGCTTCGGGCGAAACATGTCCGATGGACGCGCCTCTGCTGGCACCGGAAAATCTGCCGTCAGTGATCAGTGCCACGGTGGAACCAAGTCCCATTCCCGCAATGGCAGAGGTAGGATTGAGCATCTCTCTCATGCCCGGTCCGCCTTTAGGGCCTTCGTAGCGGATCACAACAACATCACCGGCTTTGATCTTACCGCCTTTGATCGCTTCAATGGCATCTTCTTCACATTCAAAGACTCTTGCAGGGCCTTCGTGCACCATCATTTCCGGCACCACAGCGGATCGTTTTACGACGGAACCGTCGGGTGCAAGGTTACCCTTTAATACAGCAAGACCGCCGGTTTTACTGTAAGGATTATCCACGGTACGGATAACCTCGGGATCCTTATTCACGGAATTCTTGATGTTTTCCCCGACGGTCTTTCCGGTAACGGTCATACAATCGGTGTTCAAAAGTCCGATGTCGGCAAGTTCCTTCATCACAGCATAGACGCCGCCTGCTTCATTTAAGTCTTCCATATAGGTGGGACCTGCAGGTGCCAGATGACAGAGGTTCGGAGTCTTTTCGCTGATGCCGTTGGCAAATGCGATATCAAAATCAAAACCGATCTCATGGGCGATGGCAGGAAGATGCAGCATGGAATTGGTAGAGCATCCGAGGGCCATATCCACTGTCAGGGCATTCAGGATCGCATCTTTGGTCATGCTGTCACGGGGACGGATATTCTTCTTTAAGAGTTCCATAACAGCCATACCGGCATGTTTTGCAAGCCGCAGACGTTCGGAATAAACGGCGGGAATGGTACCGTTGCCTTTTAAGCCCATACCAAGAGCTTCCGTCAGGCAGTTCATGGAGTTAGCGGTATACATACCGGAGCAGGAACCGCAGGTGGGACACACCTTCTCTTCGAATTCCAGCAATTCCGCATCATCTATGTTACCGGCCGCATGGGCTCCTACTGCTTCAAAAATGGAGGAAAGGCTTCTCTTACAGCCTTTTACACGGCCTGCAAGCATGGGGCCGCCGGAAACAAACACGGTAGGTACATTGATCCTTGCCGCAGCCATCAAAAGGCCGGGCACGTTTTTATCACAGTTGGGTACCATCACAAGGGCATCAAACTGATGGGCTGTAGCCATACATTCCGTGGAATCCGCAATGAGATCACGGGTCACCAGGGAATATTTCATTCCCACATGTCCCATGGCGATACTGTCGCAAACCGCAATGGCGGGGAAAACAACGGGAACACCGCCTGCCTCTGCAACGCCGAGTTTAACGGCATTGACGATCTTATCGATATTCATATGTCCGGGTACGATCTCGTTATAGGAACTGACGATACCCACCATGGGCTTATGCATCTCCTCTTCTGTAAAGCCCAGGGCATTTAATAAACTTCTGTGGGGAGCCTGCTGTACACCCACTTTAACATTGTCACTCTTCATTTTCCTCTCTCCTTTTTCGATCACTGTATTTTAAAAGAACGACCTTTTTGCGTTTTCCTGACATTTCAAAATGTCAGCCTCTGTGAAACCGCAGTTATTGATGATGTATTCATATTCCCGATCCAGAGTAGTCCCGGATACGGTACGGTTATCCGTATTGATGGTCACTGCCACGCCTGCATCCAGAAGTTTTTTAATCGGATGCACTTCTTCGGGCGGTGTTGCAATAGTCTGAAGATTACTGATGACGCAGACCTCAATGGGCACCTGAGTCTTTACAAGAAGATCAATGGTTGATGGATCTTTGTAAGCTGCCACACCGTGTCCGATCCTCTTTGCACCGAGGTCGATGGCGGTTTTGATGTTCTCAAAGGATCCGCATTCTCCGGCATGGATGGTATAGGGAAGATCCAGTTTGGAAGCTCTTTCAAAGAGAGGACGATCCAGGCTAAGATCCCGCATCCGCTCTGCGCCTGCCCTGTCTACTGCACCAACACCTGCGCCGAAGTACTTCTTTGCAACGTCAAGGACTGCCAGATTATCTTCTTCCGGCATGCCGATCATCATGCAAAGGATCAGAGATGCGGTCATGTTCGGACACTCGCCAAGGCCCTTTTTCATTCCGTCAATGACTGCTTCAACGACCTCTTCAAGGGACAGCCCCTTTTGTCTGTGGAACTGGGGAGCAAACCG
>JAFUUM010000019.1 GCA_017477805.1 Lachnospiraceae bacterium | reverse complement strand
TCCGCAAGCGCATCGCCGCCCTTGTGATCATCCTTGATCTGGGGATCCTGGCGGTGGTAAAATACGCGGACTTTGCCATTACGAATATCAATCAGATCATTCAGGCTACCGGCAGTGACGGGAAATTGTCGCTGCTGGGTATTTTGTTGCCTATGGGTATTTCCTTTTTTACCCTTCAGGCCATCGGTTACCTCATCGATGTTTACCGGGATGCCTATGCTCCCGAGAAGAACTTTTTGAAGTTTGCCCTGTTCATCACCTTTTTCCCTCAGCTGGTCCAGGGACCTATTGCCCGCTGTGACCGTCTGGGAAAGACTCTGTATGCACCTCATGCCTTTAACGGCGAGCAGTTTGCACAGGGCCTGCAGCGGATCCTCTGGGGCTTTTTCAAAAAACTGGTGATCGCAGACAGGCTCTTTGGACTCGTTGGTACCGTAACGGATCCCAAGGCTTCCTACGGCGGAGGCGCCATGTTCCTTTGCATGATCGCCTACACCCTGGAACTCTATGCCGACTTTACGGGAGGCATTGACGTGACTATCGGTACCGCCCAGGCACTGGGCATCGAGCTGGAAGAGAACTTCAAACTGCCTTATTATTCCACTTCTATTAAGGAATATTGGCGCAGATGGCACATCACCATGTGCGGCTGGTTCAGGGATTATCTGTTTTATCCCGTATCCACCAGTTTCTTTATGAAGGCCTTTTCGAAATTCGCAAAGGCCCATTTGGGTGCTAAAGTCGGAAAGCGGCTTCCCGTATATGTTTCGTCCTTTATCGTCTGGTTTGCTACCGGTATCTGGCATGGAGCAAACTGGAATTTTGTTGTGTGGGGACTTTGTAACTGGGCAGTCCTGATGATCTCGGAAGAGTTCGAAGGCGCCTATGCCAAATTCCATGAGAAGGCTGCTTTTGCGGAAAGCGGTGTATACCGTGCTTTCATGATCCTTCGCACCTTCCTCATCGTCTGCGTCATGAACCTCTTTGACTGCTACGCCACCCTGGGACAGACCTTTAAGGCCTTTGGTTCCATCTTTGTGAGACAGGAAGAAAAACTCTTTGCGGACGGTCTTATTTTCCGGATCGGCTTATCCGCCAAGGATTATGTCATTGCCGCCGTTGCCCTTCTCATTGTCTGGATCGTTTCCCTGATCCAGAGAAAACAGGAGAAGCTGGGAGAGGCGGGAAAGAGTGTCAGAGCCCTTATCGCAGAGCGCCCTTATGCCCTGAGAGCAGCTATTTGGTTCCTCTTATTTGTGGCAGTCCTTTTATTTGGACAGTACGGCATCGGATATGACTCCAGCCAGTTTATCTACAACAGATTCTAAGTTTTATTGGTTTTTATATGGAAAAAAATCAGGATAAAAAAGAAGAACAATTAAAGGAAGAAAGCCCGAAGAAGGGGAAGAGAGCCCTTCTTCGGTTTGTTGTCACCGCAGTGATCGTTGTGGGATCGTTGTACCTGCTTCAAAAACTTCTCGTGCCCAAGTACGTGGACGGCATCGTGGAGGGAGCTTTTGTTGCGGAGTATTACGAAGAGCCCCGCAAGGATTTTGATGTGCTCTTCGTTGGTGACTGTGAGGTGTATGAGAACTTTTCGCCCATGGTGTTATGGGAGGATTACGGCATCAACAGTTACATTCGCGGAAGTGCCGAGCAGTACATCTTCCAGTCCTATTACCTGCTGGAGGATACCCTTCGGTACCATAAGCCCGATGTTGTTGTTTTTAACATCCAGTCCCTGCAGTTTGATCATGCAAACAATGAAGCCTACAACCGTATGAGCCTTGAGGGCATGAAGTGGTCCATGACCAAGGTCAATGCCATCAAGGATTCCATGCGGGAGGAAGAAAATTTCCTGGACTACGTGTTCCCCATCCTGCGGTATCACAGCAGGATCACGGAACTTTCCGCTACGGATTTTGAGTACATGTTCCATTCCCGCCCGGTGACTCACAACGGGTATTATATGCGCATTGACGTAAAGCCTGTGGAGAGCATTCCCAATCCCAGACCCTTAGGCGATTACAGCTTCGGCGAGAATGCCTGGAAGTACCTGGACAAGATGCGGGAACTCTGCGACAAGGAAGGGATCCGGCTGCTGATGATCAAGGCCCCCAGCCTGTATCCTCATTGGTACGACGAGTGGGAAGCACAGCTGGATGAGTACGCGGCAAAGTATGACCTGCCCTATATCAACTTCCTGGAGTTAACGGATGAGATCGGCATCGATTACACCACTGACACCTATGATGCGGGCCTTCATATGAACCTTTCCGGTGCGGAGAAGTGTTCCCGGTATATCGGGGCCTATCTTTCCGGGACCATG
>JAFUUM010000292.1 GCA_017477805.1 Lachnospiraceae bacterium | reverse complement strand
GACCTGTCCGGCATTTAACAGCTCATCCACCTTGGGGATAGCTGTCTTCTTCAGTACGTTTTCATTCTGTACGGGAGCATCCACACGGACTTTTGTTTCCTGATGGGCACCGTTGGTATCCAGGAATGCTCTGGAGATGTTAACGATCTCCTTGCCTCTCCAGGACAGTACCAGTCTGGGATCTGCGGTAACTTCCGCAACGATGGTTGCTTCCAGGTTCTCAGCGGCTGCTTCTTTCATGAAGGCATCCACATCTGCGGGAGCAACAACAACTGCCATACGCTCCTGGGATTCGGAGATAGCCAGTTCGGTTCCGTCAAGGCCGGCATACTTCTTGGGTACCTTATCCAGATCAACCTTTAAGCCTGCTGCCAGCTCGCCGATGGCAACGGAAACACCGCCCGCACCGAAGTCGTTACACTTCTTGATCATGTGGGCAACTTCCGCTTTTCTGAACAGTCTCTGCAGCTTTCTTTCCGTAGGTGCGTTACCCTTCTGTACCTCGGCACCGCAGACCTCGATGGACTTGTCGGTGTGAGCCTTGGAAGATCCGGTAGCACCGCCGCAGCCATCACGTCCGGTACGGCCGCCCAGGAGGATGATGATATCTCCGGGATCGGAATTCTCACGGATCACGTTTTTCCGGGGAGCAGCGCCCATAACGGCACCGATCTCCATACGCTTTGCAACATAACCGGGATGATAGATCTCCTTTACATAGCCGGTGGCCAGACCGATCTGGTTACCGTAGGAGGAATAACCCTTGGCCGCGCCTCTTACAAGACGGGTCTGGGATAACTTACCCTGAAGCTTTTGTGACACAGGTGTCGTAGGATCCGCAGCACCGGTACCACGCATTGCCTGATATACATAGCCTCTTCCGGAAAGGGGATCACGGATGGCACCGCCAAGACAGGTTGCAGCTCCACCGAAAGGCTCGATCTCCGTAGGATGGTTGTGGGTCTCGTTTTTGAAGAACACCAGCCATTCTTCGGTCTCGGGACCTTTGCCGTAATCCACTTCAACAGGCACGATGACGGAGCAGGCATTGATCTCATCGGATACTTCCATATCCTCTAACTTGCCCATGGCACGAAGCTTTTTCATGCCCATGATGGCAAGATCCATGAGGCAGACGAACTTATCGGTACGTCCCTTGTAAAGATCCTCTCTGTCGGAGAGATATCTGTCATAAGTCTTTTTCAGAGGCTCAGAGTAGAAACCGTCCTCAAATTCCACATCCGTCAACTCCGTGGAGAAGGTGGTGTGACGGCAGTGATCGGACCAGTAGGTATCCAGAACACGGATCTCCGTCATGGAAGGATCTCTGTTCTCTTCGGATCTGAAGTAATTCCGGATGTGCTCAAAATCTTTGTAGGTCATGGCAAGACCAAGGGAGTCGTAGAGCTTTTTGAACTCATCATCAGCCATGGTGCGGAACCCGTCAAAGATCTTTACATCGGCAGGATCTTCAAATACGGTAACTAAGGTCTCGGGGATCTCCATACCGGTTTCTCTGGAATCCACGGGGTTGATGCAGTATGCCTTGATGCGGGAAAGCTCCTCATCGGAGATATTGCCTGTGAGGACATAGGTTACGGCGGTCTTGATCACCGGATCCTCATCTTCCTTTAAGAACTTCACGCACTGAACGGCGGAATCTGCTCTCTGATCAAACTGTCCGGGAAGATACTCCACGCTGAAGACCTTGCTGCCTGCGGGCACATCTAACGTATCTCTGTAAAGGATATCAACGGGAAGCTCCGCAAATACACCGTTTACAGCCTTTTCAAACACGTCTTCGGAGATATTCTCCACGTCATATCGGATCAAAACCCGTACGGAATCCACGGAACCGATCTCCAGATAAGACCGGATCTCCTCCTCCAATTCCCTGGCTCTTGCCGCGTAGGGTTCCTTTTTCTCCACATAAATCCGTTTTACTTTGCTCATAACCTCTGCTCCTCCTGTGTATTTTGCCCGGTTGGCATAAGAAAAGCTCCAAGACGATCAGTCCTGAAGCTGTTTACTCTTAATCTTCGGTGATCAGTCTCTGCATGAGAATCATTAATTCTCTGTCTATGATCTTCTCGGAGATCCCGCTGGTCAGGGCCGTAACTTTCAGGCCTTCCAGCATATATACGATATTTTCCGCCACCTGTTTCGGGTCTACCTGTGCGAACTCGCCACGCTCGATTCCCAGTGCGATGAGCTTTTCCAGCATCTTCATTGCTTCCATCATCTGGGTGCGGATCAGATTATCCTTTTTATCGGTCTTTTTAAAGAAATAGTACTCATATTTGGCTGCAGCCAGGGTATCCCGCATGTGCAGCAGTTCCTTTTTCTGTTCCTTAAAGAAAAGAGCCAGGATCTCGGAAACGGTGGAATCTTCCCGGATACCGGAAAAGGAATCACCAGACTCCTCTGCTTCCAATTTCATCACTTCCTGAAAAACGGCATCCGTGTCGGGAAAATAAAGATACAGACCGCCACGGCTGATATCGCAGGCTTCCACGATATCCTTCATGGTCACAGCCACGAAGCCTTTTTCAATGAAGATCTCTCTTGCTTTTTCAATGATGTATTTCTTTTTCTGTACAGACTTGTCACTCATTCATATCACCCGTATTACCGTTTTTTCAGTAGAGCTCTTTGGGCTCCCCGCTCACCACGGAAAGCTCGGCGAATTTGGTCAACAGTTCGGCGAAGATCCCCTCTTTAACGCCCTGAGGCCAGACAGCCGCCTTGGTCTGTCCCCCCATGACATACTTCGACAGAATTCCCCTTAATTTGTCGATATCTTTCGCTTTTGCTTCGCGGATCGCCCGTCTTTCATCTTCCGGAGTCCGGATGTGATAACGGGTATAAACATACGGATAGTTCTTATCCATCAACGGAGTCGCTTTGGCTTCTTTGACAAAGCTCATCAGCGTTGAGTCATAAACGGGAAAAGGCGCAGAAAGCTTCTCACCGGGACCTTCGTACTCGGAGAAAACCTGCTTTTCTCTGTGTTCTTCCATCCAGGCACGATACCGCTGAAGCTTTTTCATACTGTCGCGATATTCCAGAAGATAGTCAATTCTCTCTTCGTGCGTTCCGTCCATAGACCCATTCCTCCCATAAATTCAGCTTTTCTATCATACCAAACTTCTAAAAAAAAGTACACTAGTGTCATAAAAAAAGAACAGAAAAAAAGCACTGTGGCTTCTTTGGGAAACTACAGTGCTTTGTTCATAGCAGGGGTGGTAGGAATCGAACCCACGTCAAAGGTTTTGGAGACCTCCGTTCTACCGTTGAACTACACCCCTATGGCGTCAACGATAGATATCATATCAAATAATAAACGGAAAGTCCAGCACATTTTTGGAAAAATTTAACGTTGGGTGTATGCGATCTCCTCATCGATGATCTCAGGCACGGGCTGATTCAAGTTATCCAGTTTGCCCTTTAGGTTCTTCAGGAAGTGAACACGCTGTGCCACCTTGATCCTGCGCTTATCAAAAATGTCGGCGTACAGGGGGTTGGAGGCCACTTTGTTTCGTACTTCCTCGGGGAAGGGACACTCATTACACAGGATCAGTCTTGCCGCCTTGTTCAGACGAGGGGAACCTGCCGCTTCATAGAAAACGTACAAGCTATAGTCAACTTTGAAGCATTCTCTGTAGTTCTGTTTGCACTTGGCAAGCTGCAGTTTGATCTTCTCTTTGGTATCGGGAGAAAGTTCTCCGTTTTTCCGGAAGAACTGCAGATAATCGGTATAAAGGCTCGTGATGGAAGGATCAGTAACATCGTTCCAATGAGCCCCGTGGGCACGTTTACACATCTCCCAGCGGTACTCTGCGCACATGTTCACCACAAGTTTTGCCAGGTTTTCCATCTGGAAGATGGGAAGGAGCATACGGGAAGGCGATAACTGGTTACGCACGGAGCATTCCTGCCACATGGCACCTCTGACACCGGCAACGGGCGTGAGGATGATATCGGGACCGATCTCCACATGCATGAAATCGTGGATGTTTTCCTTTTCGCACAGCACCGTCATCTGGTCGTGGTAGAAGATACTGTAATCCACGGCCTTGACGTCGTCGAAGGCTTTCAGCACCGTCTCTACGCGCATGATGGAGTCCTTGGGAGACTTGATAAACTGGTCTTCCGACAATACAGGGCAGAAAGTAAGTAAGTGACCGTTGGTGATCTTGCAGGCAGAGGGCATGAGGTTTTCCAGTTCGAACTGCACCTTT
>JAFUUM010000291.1 GCA_017477805.1 Lachnospiraceae bacterium | reverse complement strand
CGTCTATCCCCTGTACACCATATACCTCTGCGGAAATTGTCCGCAGACGCTTTCTATAGTATACCACGGGAAGATCCTTTGTTCATGGGTCACTTTGCAAGAAGAGACCGGCTGTAGAAGAATCCCGCCACGGAGATGCCCATGACGCCCAGGCCGATGACGGCAAAGGCGTAGATGTTCACGGAAAAAGGAAGAGCCGTCATGATGGCCGTGGAAAGGGGCATGAACACGATGGCCACCGTAAAGATAGAACTGAAGACCCGGCCCAGCATATGGTTCGGCACCTTCTTTTGCACCATGGAAAAGAAGTGGATGTTAAAGATCGTCAGGAAAAACTCGAAGATCAGGTTTCCAAGGCAGATCACAAAGGCCGGCAGCCCAAAGAGGGCCAAAAACGTGATGGATAACAGTCCCGCTCCGCAAAGGGCCAGGGCGATGAGGATGCTGTCATAGGAGTTTTTGAAAAGTTTCTCCGCAAAGACAGCTCCCAGGATGGAGCCAACGGCCCCCATGGAAAGGAGCGTCGCGTAGGCGGAAGCGTCCCCGAAGAGCCTTGCGGAAAAGGGGGCTAAGTAGTTAAAGGCAGCAATAAAGAAGTTCACCAGGGATGCCACCACCAGAAAGAAAAAGATCTCCTTTTCTTTTACCACAAAGAGAAGACCCTCCCGGATATCCAAAAGGATGGCCTTTACCCCCTTTTCTGCGGAAGCGTTTTCCACGTGAGTTTCTTTATCCCGGATGGAGAACAGGATCAGAAAGGCAAAGAAGAAAGTAGCACTGTCAAAAAGGAGCGTGGGTCGAAGACCAAAGCGATCTACGAAAAGAAAGGCCAAAAGGGGCGAGGAGATGCTCACCACCTGGGAGATCATCTGCAGTCTCGCATTGAAGACCACCAGTCTGTCCTTTTCGATGATGGTGGTCACATAGGACCGGAAGGACGTTCCGGAAAAGGCGTGCATCATCGCCAGCACCGCATTGACGGCAATGAGGCCGTAGAGCATGATGCTGTCGTTCCCGATGAGAGCCAGCAGGGCGCACATGAGTCCGCCGATATAGTCCGTGACCAGCAGGATGTTTCTTCTGCGGAACCGGTCCGCCACCGCTCCGCCGATGGGGTTTAGGAAAAAGGAGATGATCCCCTCCGCCAGCTGGTAGTATCCTAAGTATTTCTGGCCAAGGGCGCCCATGGCCGCGATCCAGGTGCTGTTGCCATAGTCGTACATCACGTTGCCGATGCGGTTGACGGCCTCCCCGGATAATAATTTGATCTCGTTCTTTTTCATAATAAACACCTCCGTTTTGCTATGACCCGATTGTAAAGGGTCCAAAAACGGAGGTGAAAAAAGTTGCATATATGCAAATTTTAGTGAACGAAGCGTTTTAAGTCTTTCCGGTAATTGTCCGCCAGATGTTTGCTGCCCACTGCCTCGAAGATGCCGATGGCTTTCTTCATCTCATCGATGCCGGAGAGGACAGAGCCTTCTTTATAATGCTGTAATCCCAGCAAAAACAGATAGATGGTCCGGTGGTACAGGTCCGTCTCGTTATCCAGCAGAGGGTGTATGGCTTTCGAATAATAACGGGCGATCTCTATGCTATCCCGGTGGAGACAGGTTTCCCATATATTCAACAGCGTAACGATCATCAGACCGTGCCTTGAGCCGATCTGGGAATAGAACTTCTTCCGTTTGACGATCTCCTGGCCCATGCGGTGGAGTACCGGGATGTCGATGAACAGGTACAGATTTCCGATAAGGATCAGTTCGTACATGTTCCATTCTTCCGTGGTAAAGAGGTAATCCGTTACCTCATCCAGCATCTCTCCGGGAAAGGGGATCTCGGGATCGCACTTGCAGATAAAACTCTGGAGCATGATGGCATTTAAGCGGTACCGGTACACATCCGGATGCTCCTTGAACTTTGCTTCCTGCTCTTCATAGAGCTTTCGGAAGCCTGCGATGTCCCGTTTGTACTCCAGTTCCACCAGAGAACTCATGAGGGCGATCTGTTCCGTCTTTTGATAGCCCCTGACAGCGTCCATGTACTCGCCCATCTCAACTCCCATATGGTCCAGGGCAGTTAAGAACTTGGCCAGAGACAGGTCCGTCTCTCCCCGCTCGAATCGGGACAGCTGGGATACCGAGACGTTTTCGTCACAGAGCTGTTTCAGGGAAATATGTCGATTTGTCCGAAGGTTTTTGATAACCTCCCCCAGGTGTTCCTTGGTTTC
>JAFUUM010000290.1 GCA_017477805.1 Lachnospiraceae bacterium | reverse complement strand
CGGAGATCTTCCAGAAGATCTACATGTACCTGCCGTTCCCCTATGCCATGAATGCCATGAGGGAATGCGTAGGCGGTATGTATGAAGATGCTTATTTCCAGGATTTGAGAGCATTATCCTACTTTGTTTTATTATCCCTGTTCATCGGACTTTTGATGTACCTTCCGTTCAAAAAAATGAATGCGATGATCGATCACAGCAAAGAAAAGAGCGGGCTCATGATGTGAGAAAGTTTACAAATCCGCGGTTCTTTTGTATGATGATAACAGATTTGACACTATGGACTGACTGTAGTGCAGATAGGATATGGGGGGACAAAAGAATGGAAGAACGTAGACGCAGCAGAAGACTGGAACTCAATACCACGTTATCGCTGAAGAACCTGACCAATGCGCAGGGAACGAAAGCGAATGTGGAAGTAACGGATGTGAGTAAATCCGGTATCGGTTTTACAAGTACCGTGAAACTGGAGATCGGTTCCATTCATGAAGCGGAACTTGTGATCTGGACGAAAGAAAGGATCCACACATTCCTGGAGATCGTTCGTATCGAGAAAAAAGACGATTCCGAAGAGATCTATTACGGAGCCTATTTTGTGGGAATGCCTCTTCAGGATGTTTATAAGATCGGCATCTACGACGAGTTCCAGAAGGCAGAAGAGGAACAGCGTAAGAATGGCTGATATTTACCAGGTTCCGGTTTTACAAAAACGATTACATGAGCTTATTCAAGTGCCCGGGTCCAAAAGTGAGACGAACCGGGCACTTTTGCTTGCTTCGCTCTCGGACGGCCCCTGCCTCATAAAGGGTGCCCAGTTCAGCGATGATTCCAGGCATTTTTTGAGCTGCCTTCAGAGCCTTGGCTTTTCGGTGGAGATCCGGGAAGATGCAAAAGAAGTGCAGATCCGGGGTGAAAGCGGAAGGATCCCTGCAAAGACCGGTGAGATCCACGTTGGCTCTGCCGGTACAGCTGCAAGATTCCTGACGGCCATGCTGGCATTTTCAGATGGCACCTATCGGATCAACTGCAGCGACCAGATGGCGGGACGTCCCATGAAGGAACTTTTTGTCTGCTTAGAGCAGATGGGAGCGGTATTTACATACCTTTGGGAGAAGTATCACCTTCCAGTTGAGGTCAGAGGGATCTTTTCTGAGGCTATGTCTGCGGGAAAAGAGATCCCGGATGAGATCACTTTGGATATCAGCCGCAGCACCCAGTACTTAAGTGCGCTGATGCTGACGGCATCCATGCTGAAGAAGACTTTGACCGTAAAGATCAGCAGTGAGAAAAAGAAGGGATCCTATATCGAGATCACCAGGCGGATGCTCTCGGAATTCGGCGTGAGGACCGATTATTCTGAGGACGGAGCCTATCAGATCTTCGGTGAGGATACACCTTCCGCAGCGGAATATGACGTGGAACCCGATGTGTCCGGGGCCTGCTATTTTTACGCCGCAGCTGCCTTGATGGGCGGAGAAGTCACGGTAAAAGGTGTTTATCCCGGGCTTATGCAGGGCGATATGAGATTCCTGGATATCCTGAAGGATATGGGATGTACCCTGATGGAAACGCCGGAAGGCATCAAACTTACGGGACCGGAAGGAGGATTGTCCGGTGTTGATGTCATGATGAACGACTTTTCGGATCAGGCCCTGACACTGGCGGCTATAGCACCCTTTGCCTCAAGCCCCACAACCATCCGGGGCATCGCTCACATCCGTGATCAGGAATGTGACCGCATTAACGCCATCGCCACAAACCTTCGCGCCCTCGGAGCCGACGTTGAAGAACTAGAGGACGGAGTCCGCATCAACCCCGCTGCCCCTGGTCAGCTTCACGGCGCTTCCATCGAAACCTTCGGCGATCACCGCGTCGCCATGTCCTTCACCCTGCCCGGCCTGATCATACCCGGCGTTGCCATCAAGGATCCGGGCTGTTGCAGGAAAACATTTGAAAACTATTTCGAGATTTGGGATTGTATCTTGAGATAATATTTGAGGGCGAGCGCCGGACTTTGTAGTCCGGCGAGCCGATATATATTTATGAGGAGTAAACAGAGAATCGTATGAAAAAGTTT
>JAFUUM010000289.1 GCA_017477805.1 Lachnospiraceae bacterium | reverse complement strand
TCTTGCTTCTTCTACCCAGTCGTCATCCTTTGTCAGATCGTTGGCGCCGAATTTACCGAAGGCATCTGCGGAAAACAGGATCTTTTCCGTGGACTCATAGGTCATAATGACTTCAGGCCAGTGCACCATGGGTGCGGTCACAAAGTGAAGGACATGCTCGCCGAGAGACAGTTCGGAACCCTCTCCCACTTCCAATCTGCGATCCGCAAAATCCGTTCCGAAGAACTGATTCATCATCACAAAAGCCTGCTTGGAAGCAACGATGGTTGCGGTCGGAAAATGATCCGCAAAGCGTTTGATGTTTGCGGAATGATCCGGCTCCATGTGCTGAACGATGAGATAATCCGGTGTCTTTCCGGAAAGATCTTTTTCCATGTTCTCGATCCACACTTCACCAAAGTGCTGATCCACGGAATCCACCACCGCGATCTTCTCATCCAGGATCAGATAGGAATTGTAACTCATGCCCTTCGGCACTACGTATCTGCCCTCGAAAAGATCCACATGATGATCGTTCACTCCGATGTAACGAATTTTGTCTGTCATGACCTTACCTCTCTTTCTTCCCCTATTTATTTTTCTATTTAGGTTATACCAGTTCAACCGTCTCCACTTCATTCTCCTTCCATCTTGTCCTGAAGAAGATGATGATGAAGCAGAGCAGGTGGAATGCAAACGTAACAGCCCAGCTGAAAGGATATGACCAGTACAGGCATTCCAGCGTACGGATCTGCTGGAAGATGGTCATGATCCAGATGATACGGAACAGGCAGGCGCCTGTTAAAGAAACAAACATGGGAAGCAGCGAATGCCCCATGCCACGGAGCACACCCACCATAACATCCATCATACCGCAGAGGCAGTAGTAAACGCAGATCACTGCAAGTCTGCGGACACCGTAAGCAATGACTTCCGGCCTGTTGGAATACAGGAGAAGGAGTTTGTCTCCAAACAGGTAGGCCGCATTACCGAGGACAAGACCCACAGCAATTACCGCAACCTCACAGATCACTGCAACTTTCAGCACACGCACCCTCTTGCCGGCACCATAGTTCTGACCGGTAAAGCTGATGGATGCCTGATAAAAGGAGTTCATCGCCACGTACACAAAGCCTTCGATGTTACAAGCCGCCGTATTTCCCGCTACGGCAATGGCTCCGAAAGAGTTCACGGAAGACTGGATCAGCACGTTGGAGATGGAGAACAAAGTTCCCTGAACTCCCGCCGGCAGACCGATGCGGATCATGCGGATCAGTTTATCGGAATAGATATGAAGTTTTGACAGCTCCAGCCTGTACACGCCATCCGCTTTTAAAAGGCAGCGAAGTACAAGAAACGCGGAGACTGCCTGAGAGATCACCGTTGCGGATGCCACTCCCGCCACGCTCATGTGGAAGAAGATGACAAAGATCAGGTTCAGGATCACATTGATCACACCTGCCGCAAACAGATAATATAGCGGTCTTCTCGTATCTCCCACTGCCCGGAGCACGGCGCTTCCGAAGTTATACGCCATGGAAAAGGGCATTCCCAGGAAATAGATCCGCATATACAAAACGGATTGA